>NZ_JBSFMS010000176.1:0-10909 GCF_053599675.1 Streptomyces sp. NPDC000880
TACGTCCAGTACGAGGGCGATCACCCCCAGACTTCGTCCGGGGGTGCCCCCACCGCCTTGCGATGCGTCCCCCAGGCCCTTCGGGCCTGGGGAGAGCCCATGCATCTGACGCCGCGGGCTGATCCTCGAAGATCGCCCGGTCAGGGCCTAGCCCTTCTTGATGAAGCCCTGCCCGATCAGCCAGTCCATCGCCACCTTGTGCGGGTCCTCCCCCTCCACGTCCACCTTCGCGTTCAGGTCCTGCGCGATCTGCGTCGTCAGCCGCGCGCTCAGCGGGTTCAGCAGCCCCGCGATCGCCGGCCACTTGTCGATCGTCGCGCTGTGGATCACCGGCGCCGCGTTGTAGTTGGGGAAGAAGTGCTTGTCGTCCGCGAGCGTGTCCAGATCCATCGCCTTGATCCGGCCGTCGGTGGTGTACGCCTCGCCCAGCAGGCACGAGTTGGACTTCGACACCTGCGTGTAGATGATCCCGGCGTCCATCTTCTTGATGTTCCCGGCCGGGATCTCCATCCCGTACGCCTTCTCCATGCCCGGCAGCCCGTCCTCGCGCGAGGCGAACTCGTTCTCCACACAGAGCGTCACCGCCGACGGGTCCTTCTTCGACAGCGCCGCCACGTCAGACATGGTCTTGAGTTTGTACTTCGCGTTGTTCTGCTTGCTGATCGCCAGCGTGTAGGTGTTGTCGAGCGTGGACTGCGGCAGCCAGGTCACGCCGTTCTTCAGATCCGCGTTGTGCACCGCCTGCCACTGCTCCTGCGGGTCGACGATCGGCTTCTGGTTCCCCAGGTAGGTGATCCAGGCGGTTCCGGTGTAGTCGTACATCGCGTCCGCGTCGCCGCCCACGATCGCCTGGCGCGCGCTGATCGAGCCGGGCAGGTTCGTACGGTCAAGCACCTCCGCGCCCGCCGCCTTGAAGATCAGACCGATCATCTGGCCCAGGATGATGTTCTCGCTGAAGTTCTTCGAAGCGACCGTCAGTGACGCGCCCTTGAGCGGCTCGCCCCTGCCGACCGAGCCCGGCGCCACGTCGTCCACCATCGGCGAGCCGCTCTTGAGCCCGCAGCCGGTCAGGCCCGTCAGCGCCAGTGTGAAGGCGACCGCCGCGCTCAGCGCCGTACGCACGTACCGCATCACGCCTCCAGTCCGCGCGGCGTCAGCGCCAGCTCGGCCAGTGAGGCCAGCCAGTCCACCAGCAGCGCCAGCGCCACCGTCAGCACCGAGCCGAGCACCAGGACCGGCATTCGCTGGGTCTGGATGCCGGAGGTGATCAGGTCGCCCAGGCCACCGCCGCCGCCGAAGGTGGCCAGCGTCGCCGTGCCGACGTTCAGCACCAGCGCGGTCCGCACGCCCGCCAGGATCAGCGGTACGGCGAGCGGCAGTTCGACTTTCCTCAGGGTGCCCATCGCGGACATGCCGATCCCTCGCGAGGCCTCCACCAGCTGCGGGTCGATCGCCTTCAGACCGGCCACCGTGTTGGAGAGCACCGGCAGCACCGCGTAGATCACCATGCCGATGATCGCGGTGGACGGGCCGATGCCCAGCCAGATCACCAGCAGCGCCAGCAGGCCGATCGCCGGGGTTGCCTGGCCGACGTTGGCGGTCGCGGTGACCACGGGGGCCGCGCGGCTGAGCCCCGGCCGGGTGAGGGCGATGCCCAGCGGGATCGCGATGATCAGCACCCAGAAGGTGGAGATCGCGGTGAGCTGGACGCTCTGCCACAGCCGCAGCTGCACATTGCCGCCCGACAGCGAGTTCTCCGCGATCGCGTCGAGTTCGGTGTTCGAGATCCACAGGAAGGTCACCAGCAGCACGACGGCGAGCACGCACGGCAGCACCACCAGCTTCTGCCAGGTGAACCGGGGCGGTGGCGGTGGCGGCGGCGCCGGCTCCTGTTCCTCCTCGGCCGGCAGGTCCACCTCGGCCTGAGAGAGGTCGCTCATCCGCCCGCACCGCCCTCCAGCTCCACCTCGGTCTGGTGGTGGCGCAGTTCCTCCAGATCGTGCTGGTGCTCCATGGCGGCGAGCCGGTCGGCCTCCAGCATCTCCTGTACGGAGTTCATCAGCGTCTCCATGTCGACGACGCCGATGAACTCGCCGCGCCGCCCGGTCACCGCGACCCGCCCGCTGGAGTCGGTGAGCACCGCCTCCAGCGCGTCGTGCAGCGTCGCGTCCCGGGTCACTGTGTCGTGCACCAGCTGCCCGGCCCGGGCCAGCGACCCCTTGGCGCGCATCAGATCACCGCGCCGCAGCCATTTGTAGGGGCGGTTCCTGCGGTCCAGCATCAGGAGCTCGTTGTACGGGCTCTCGCGCAGCTTGTTGAAGACCAACTGGAGCGGGTCGTCCACCGACACCGTAGGGAAGTCGGCAATCCCGACATCTCGTACGCGCGTGAGATTGAGCCGCTTCAGGGCCGCGCCCGCGCCCACGAATCCGGAGACGAAGTCGTCCGCCGGATTGGTGAGGATCGCCTCAGGGGTGTCGAACTGCGCGATGTGCGAACGCTCCCGCAGCACCGCGATCCGGTCCCCGAGCTTGATCGCTTCGTCGAAGTCGTGGGTGACGAAGACGATCGTCTTGTGCAACTCGCGCTGGAGCCGGATCAGTTCTTCCTGCAGATGATCGCGGGTGATCGGGTCGACCGCCCCGAACGGCTCGTCCATCAGCAGCACGGGAGGGTCCGCCGCCAGCGCCCGCGCGACGCCCACCCGCTGCTGCTGGCCGCCCGACAGCTGCCGCGGATAGCGCCCGTGGAACTCCCGTGGGTCGAGCCCCACCAGATCGAGCATCTCCTCGACCCGGTCCTTCACCCTCGGCTTCGACCAGCCGACCATCTTCGGTACGAGGGCGATGTTCTCCGCGACCGTCATGTGCGGGAAGAGCCCGGACGACTGGATCGCGTATCCGATCTTCCGGCGCAGCTTCACCGGGTCGATGTCGGTGACGTCCTCGTCGTCGATCCTGATCCGCCCCGACGTCGGCTCGATCAGCCGGTTGATCATCTTCAGCGTGGTCGACTTCCCGCAGCCGGACGGACCCACGAGGATCACCGTCTCGCCGGGCTTGATCTCCAGCGAGACGTTGTCCACGGCCGGACTCGGACTGCCCGGATAGCGCTTGGTGAGGTTCTCCAGCTGGATGCGGGCGCCGGAGGCGGCCGAAGCGGCAGCCGTCCCGGTCTCGGTCTCAGTCACGGATCCCCCTGGGAATGGTCAACCGTCCGAGCAGGACGTACGCGGCGTCGAAGAGCAGGGCGAGGATGATGATGCCGACGGTGCCGGCCAGGACTTGGTTGATCGCGTTGGCGCTGCCCAGCGAGGCGATGCCGCGGAAGATCTCATTGCCGAGTCCGGGCCCCGAGGCGTACGCGGCGATCGCGGCGATGCCCATCAGCATCTGGGTGGCGACCCGGATGCCGGTGAGGATCGGCGGCCAGGCGAGCGGCAGCTCCACCCGGAACAGCCGGGCCGTCCGGGACATCCCGATGCCCTTGGCGGCATCCACCAGGGAGGGGTCCACGCCGCGCAGTCCCACGATGGCGTTACGGACGACGGGCAGCAGCCCGTACAGCGTCAGGGCGATCACCGTGGGTGGCACGCCCAGGCCCACGATCGGGATCAGCAGACCGATCAGGGCGAGGGAGGGGATGGTGAGGATGGTGGCCGTGGAGGTGATGGCCAGATTCCCGCCCCAGGAGCTGCGGTAGGTGAGGAGGGCGATCGCAATGCCCAGCAGGGTGGCGATGACCATGCACTGGAAGACGGCGCTGGCCTGCTGGAAGGCGTCGGTGAGCAGCTGCTGGTGGTGTCCCGCGAGATAGCCCCAGAAGCTCACACCGTGTCACCTCAGACCTCTTCGTCCTCCGCAGCCTGCTCCACCAGCGGAATGATCCGCAAGGGGACCGGATTCTCCATGACGATCGCCGTGGACGCCCGCACGATGCCATCAAAACCGACAACCCGGTCGATCACACGCTGGAGATCGGCGTTGGAACGGGCGACGAGCCGGCAGAGCATGTCACCGTGACCGGTGGTGGTGTGCAGTTCCAGCACCTCGGGGACGCCGTCCAAATGGGCGCGTACATCCGTGCCTTGTCCCTGCTTGATCTCCAGGGTCGCGAAGGCGGTGACGGGGTAGCCGAGCGGCGCCGGATCGACGTCCGGGCCGAAACCGCGGATGACGCCATTTGACTGAAGGCGGTCCAGGCGGGCCTGCACGGTGCCGCGGGCCACACCAAGGCGGCGGGACGCCTCGAGCACCCCTATCCGCGGTTCGCGCGCCAGCAGGACGATGAGCCGGCCGTCCAGATGATCGATCGCCATGGCGTCTCCCGAATGGTCATCCTGTACAGATAGCCCCTCCATAGTGCTCATACGCTATACAGATTGCCCAGGAGGAACACAAACCATTGCGCATCTTGTGGATGGGCGGGAGTCTGCCGTCATGACTGAGACCATCCATCACACCCCGGACACCGCGCGCAAGGCAGACCCCTTCCCGGTGAAGGGAATGGACGCGGTCGTCTTCGCTGTCGGCAATGCCAAGCAGGCCGCGCACTACTACTCCACCGCCTTCGGCATGAAGCTGGTCGCGTACTCTGGACCGGAGAACGGCAGCCGCGAGACCGCGAGTTACGTGCTGAGCAACGGCGCCGCGCGCTTCGTCTTCACCTCCGTCATCAAGCACTCCACCGACTGGGGCCGCTTCCTCGCCGAGCATGTCGCCGAGCACGGCGACGGCGTCGTCGACCTGGCCATCGAGGTGCCGGACGCGCGGGCCGCGTACGCGTACGCCACCGAGCACGGCGCCCGCGGCATCACCGAGCCGTACGAGATCAAGGACGAGCACGGCACGGTGGTGCTGGCCGCGATCGCGACGTACGGCAAGACCCGGCACACGCTGGTCGACCGCTCCGGCTACGACGGTCCGTACCTGCCGGGCTTCGCCACCGCCGACCCGATCGTCGAGCCGCCCGCCAAGCGCACCTTCCAGGCCATCGACCACTGCGTCGGCAATGTCGAACTCGGCAGGATGAACGAGTGGGTGGCCTTCTACAACAAGGTCATGGGCTTCACCAACATGAAGGAGTTCGTGGGCGACGACATCGCCACCGAGTACTCCGCACTGATGTCGAAGGTCGTGGCCGACGGCACGCTGAAGGTGAAGTTCCCGATCAACGAGCCGGCGATCGCGAAGAAGAAGTCGCAGATCGACGAGTACCTGGAGTTCTACGGCGGCGCCGGCGTCCAGCACATCGCGCTCGCCACGAACGACATCGTCGCGACGGTACGGAGCATGCGTGCGGCCGGAGTTCAGTTCCTGGACACGCCCGACTCGTACTACGACACGCTCGGCGAGTGGGCGGGCGAGACGCGGGTGCCGGTCGAGACGCTGCGCGAGCTGAAGATCCTGGTCGACCGCGACGAGGACGGCTATCTGCTGCAGATCTTCACCAAGCCGGTGCAGGACCGGCCTACGGTCTTCTTCGAGATGATCGAGCGGCACGGCTCGATGGGCTTCGGAAAGGGCAACTTCAAGGCGCTCTTCGAGGCGATCGAGCGCGAGCAGGAGAAGCGCGGAAACCTGTAGCGACCGGCGCCCGAGTCCCGCGGCCCCACGAATCCTGACCCGTGGGGCCGCAGGACCGCCTACGATCGGCGGCGTGAGCGGGCCGTCGCCTCATGTGTCCCGGCCGGGCGCCGCGCCGCGGGAGCTCAGCTCCCATGTTGCCTCGTCCGCGCTGCTGTTCACCGGCGACGCCGCAGCGCGACGGCGGGCTTGAGGCTGCCGCCGCGGATCGGCGGCGTTGGGCCGGGCCCCTCACTCGCTCTCCTGCGACGATGTCGGGCTCGCCGGAGCCTCTACCGTCTCCACGCTCTGGCGCTCCGACGGCGACTGCGTCTCCTGGGCGGCGTCCAAGGGCATCCCGTCCGGCGGCGGGGAAGCCTCCTCGTTCTCCGGAGGCGCGTCCGAGCGCCCGTCCGACGGTGCCGACACCTGCTCGTCCTCCAAAGCCGCACCTTCACCCGATCCCGAATCCGATCCCGATCCCGATCCCCAATCCGATCCCGAATCCGATCCCGATCCCCAATCCGATTCCGATTCCGATTCCGATTCCGACGCCCAGTCCCAATCGGTCTCCATCTCCTCGGACTCGTAGCCCGTCACATACTTCGGCCCGCCCGGCGGCGGCTCCCCCAGCACGTCCAGCGCCTCCCTTGCCGCGGGGGCCAGCAGGGGTGAGAAGTACGGGTTGATCCGCAGCGCCTCGGAGAGGTGGCGGCGGGCCGGGCCGGCAAGGTCCAGGGCACGTTCGATCTCGCCACGGTGGTACGCGAAGAGCGGGCTCCGCAGCCCCTGGTCCGTCGCCGTCTTTGCGTAGGGCAGCGCATCCGTCGCCCTGCCCGTGCGGAACAGCGCCCAGCCCAGCGCGTCCGCCACGTGCATGTTCTGGTGCCCCCGGTCCCACTCGGCCTGCAGGCGACGGACCGCCGTCTGCGGATCGCCGTGGTCCGCCTCGAAGAGGCCGAGCACGAGCTCCTCGTTCACCCCGTCGATCCCCGCCCGCTCCGACCTCGAGTGCAGCTTCTCGTACTGAGACGTCGCGTCCCCGTCCAGCCCCAGCGACTGATACAACTCGCCCGCCTCCAGGGCGTATTCGGGCAGCTGGGCATGGTCGAGCGCCGACTCGTAGTCGTGGAAAGCCTCATCCGTACGGCCCAGCGCAGCCAGCGCACGCCCTCGTGACCCCAACGACGGATGGTGGTCCGGCGCCAGCTTCAGCGCCCTGTCGTACTGCTCGATCGCCTCCGCCGGCTCGCCCCGCTCCCACGCCAGGTCGCCCAGCCGGTGCAGCGCGGCCGCCTTCTCCGCGGGCGTCTCGGCGCTGCCCACCGCGTCGTACGCCTTCGCCGCCGCGTCCTCGCGCCAGCCGCGGTCCCGGTAGACCTGGGCCATCCGGCCGAGCGTCTGCGCGCCCGGGCGCAGCTTCGTGAGCTTGTCCATCGCCGTACCCACGGCCTCGTAGTCGCCGAGCCCGCTGTACGCGTCGATCAGCACAGGATACGCCGTCCACCGCTTCGGCTTCTGCTCGGCCGCGCTCTCGCCCAGCGTGCGCGCCTTGGCGAAGTCGTGCCGGGCGTTGGCCAGCGCCGCGAGCCCCACCAGCGCGTCGACGTTTCCCTCGTCGCCCGGCAGCACGTCCAGCGAGCGCTGCAGCGCCTCCTCCGCCTGTGTGTAGTACGCCGGTTCCGCCAGCCGGGAGCCCCGCTCCACGTACGCCGACCCCAGAACGGCCCACGACTCCTCGTCCCGCGGGTGCGCCCGTACCCATCGCTCCCGGTCCGCGATCAGCGCGGTCAGATCCAGCAGACTGGCAGGCGCCCCCGAGTCCACCGCCGCCGCCGCCCGCCCGGCCGCGCCCGGCGTGGGCCGCGGCCCTTCGTTGCCCCACCCGGGCGCGAGCGTGATCGCCCCGACAGCCAGCGTCGCCCCGACCAGCGTGCCGAGCGCGGCGTTCTTCACGTGTTCGCTCTTCATGGCGCTCACTGTGCGCCAGCGCGTAGTCAATACGAAGAACACACCCCGCCCTGCGAGGCTGAACGCAGACGGGTTCACACCGATGGCCCCCCGGTGCGAGGCTTGCACCATGGACGATCTTCTCGAGCGGCTGCGCGCCGGTCTGCCTGCCGAAGCCCTGATTACCGACCCCGACGTCACGGTCTCCTACGCCAACGACATGGCGAGCTTCTGCGCGGCGGGCACCCCCGCCGTCGTTGTTCTGCCGCGGACTGTCGAGCAGGTCCAGCACGTCATGCGCACAGCGACAGCACTGCGCGTGCCCGTCGTCCCGCAGGGCGCCCGCACCGGCCTGTCCGGCGCCGCCAACGCCTCCGACGGCTGCATCGTGCTGTCGTTGACCAAGATGGACCGGATCCTGGAGATCAGCCCGGTCGACCGGATCGCCGTCGTCGAGCCGGGCGTCGTCAACGCCGTGCTGTCCCGCGCGGTGGGCGAACACGGCCTGTACTACCCGCCGGACCCCTCCAGCTGGGAGATGTGCACCATCGGCGGCAACATCGGCACCGCGTCCGGCGGCCTGTGCTGCGTCAAGTACGGAGTGACCGCCGAGTACGTTCTCGGCCTGGATGTCGTCCTCGCCGACGGCCGCCTGATGACCACCGGCCGCCGCACCGCCAAGGGCGTCGCCGGCTACGACCTCACTCGCCTCTTCGTCGGCTCCGAAGGCAGCCTTGGCATCGTTGTCAAGGCCGTCCTCGCGCTCCGCCCGCAGCCGCCCGCTCAGCTCGTGCTCGCCGCCGAGTTCGACTCCGCTGCCGCCGCCTGCGACGCCGTCTGCGCGATCATGGAGCGCGGCCACACCCCCTCACTGCTCGAGCTCATGGACCGTACGACCGTCCACGCCGTCAACGCCATGGCGAACATGGGCCTGACCGACTCCACGGAGGCACTCCTCCTCGCCGCCTTCGACACCCCGGACCCCGCCGCCGACCTGGCCGCCGTCGGCGCGCTGTGCAGCGCGGCGGGCGCCACCCAGGTCGTCCCGGCCGACACCGTCGCCGAGTCCGAACTCCTCCTCCAGGCGAGGAGGTTGTCGCTCACCGCCCTGGAGACCATCAAACCGGCCACGATGGTCGACGATGTCTGCGTGCCGCGCTCGAAGCTCGGCGCGATGATCGAGGGCACGGCCGCCATCGCCGAGAAGTACGACCTCACCATCGGCGTCTGCGCGCACGCGGGCGACGGCAACACCCACCCCGTCGTCTGCTTCGACCACACCGACGCGGACGAGTCCAGGCGCGCCCGTGAGTCCTTCGACGCGATCATGGCTCTCGGCCTGGAGCTCGGCGGCACCATCACCGGCGAACACGGCGTCGGCGTACTGAAGAAGGAGTGGCTGGCGCGTGAACTCGGCCCGGTGGGCATGGAGATGCAGCGCGGCATCAAGCAGGCCTTCGACCCGCTCGGTCTCCTCAACCCCGGCAAGCTCTTCTGAGTCCGCAGCACGACGACCCATGCCCGATGGTCCGGACAACGCTCTCCGCATAGCGTGAAGGGAGAAGTCAAACCGCCTCACACCGCAGAGGAGGAGCCGTGCCCCCACGCCTCGACCACACCATCGTTCACAGCCGCGACCGGTTCGCCGGCGCCCGCTTTCTGGCCGAGCTGATCGGGGGGCCGGAGCCCAAGCCCTTCGGCCCGTTCGCCAGCCTGCCGCTGGAGGGCGGCGTTACTCTCGACTATCTCGATGAACGGGGCCGCATAACCTCCCAGCATCTGGCCTTCCTGGTCTCCGAGGGCGAGTTCGACGAGATTTTCGGCCGGATCACAGACCGTGAACTGCCGTACTGGGCCGACCCCGCACACGACAAGCCGCAGCAGATCAACCACCTCTTCGGCGGCCGTGGGGTGTACATCGACGACCCCGACGGCCACTCCATCGAATTCATCACGCATACGTACGTCACCGACTGACCGCGTCCAGTGCGGTGACCGCGAAGGTTCACCGGGTTGCGCGGCCGTCGGCCGCGCGTGTCCTCAAGCGCCGGACGGGCTGGGTTTTCCAGCCCGTTGGGGGTCCCCCCGGACGAAGTCTGGGGGGGGAGCTTGAGGACGAACCGTTCGTCGGACGGACCCGGCCAACATCTCCGGCCATGGCACTAGCTGTCACTCTGCGACGACTCGTCCGACGGCCAGGCCTTGGGCAGCCACAGATCGTCGGCCGCGGTGGGCGCGAGCAGCTTGGCGAGGCCCTCGTCGATGTCGAGGTGCTCGGACTCGGAGCCCGGAGGAACCACCCGCAGGATCCGCTCCAGCCAGCTGGACACCACGGCGGCGCACGCTTCGAGCAGTGCGTCGCCGCCGGGGGAGCTCAGAGCCATCAGTACCACGCTGCGCCCCTCGACCTTGGTCGGCCAGATCCGGACGTCACCGTGGCCGCACGGCCTGAACACCCCCTCGCCCAGCAACTCGCGGGCGAAGGCCCACTTGACGGGGGTGTCGGAGCCGATGTGAAAGGTGATGTGCACGGCGTACGGGTCGTCCGTGCGGTAGGTCAGCCGGGACGGGACGGCGATGCTGAGCTCGGGCGACAGCACCAGTTGGAGCTCAAGCTCGCGTTCCACCATGGTGTGCATGACAGTGCCCTTCCTTCAAGTACGAGGCCTTGTGAGCGGGCCTTGCAGGGAGGGACCGCGCTCCCGCGCGGCTATGACGCGTCTTTCGGCAACAACTTTCTGTGATGGCTCCGTGACTGGAAAGTGGGCGTTACGGCAGGACCGGCCCGGGGATGTGCGTGGGTCTGATAGATGTGGAGCCTTGAATTGAGGCTCTCGAGGAGATACGGGACCACGGTGATGAGCGCCCCCACCCCGGCCACCGGCGACGGCAGCCCCACGCCCGGCTACTACCCGGATCCGTCCATTCCTGGATATGTCCGGTACTGGAACGGTGCTGCCTGGGTACCCGGCACGAGCCGGCCAGCACCCAAGACGGGCGAGGCGATGCCTTCTGCACCCGGCTCGGCGGCAACCACGGCCGACGCCGCGCCTGCGGCCAAGCCACAGGCCCCGGCCACGGTGGAGGAGACCGGTCCGGTCTTCTTCGACGAGGAGCCGGACGACCAACCGTCACGCCCGGAGCCGGCCACCGCCTGGCAGGCCGACGCCGCGCGCCAGACCGGCTTCGGCGGCGAGCGCGACAACCGCGTCGCGTGGGGAGGCGGCCAGGATCCGCGTACGCCTGACCGGGGCGGCGCGCCCGCCGACCCGCGCCTGCCCGCCCCGTCGAGCGCGCCCGCGGACCCGACGGGCGGCGCCCTGCCCGGCGTACGCTCGCTGGGCCCGGCCGCCGGGGGCGAGCCTGCCGCGGACGGCACGGTCGCGATCCGCGCC
>NZ_JBSFMS010000177.1:0-10787 GCF_053599675.1 Streptomyces sp. NPDC000880
CAGCGGGATGGAGACCAGCCCCGGGTTCTGCAACGGGAAGACATGGAAATCCACCCCCGGGAAGAGCGCCTCCGGGCTGCCCGTCACGACCGGCGGCGCAGAGGACGCCCGGCCGCCCCGGCCCGCGGGTCCGCCCGCGCGCATTCCGTTCCCCGCGCAGGAGCCGGCTGACCAGGCCCCCGCCCCCGACCAGGCCCCTGCCCCCGCCGTCCACCAGTCCGCGGGGCCGCACGTCGCGTACGTCGGAGACGGCCCGCCCACCTACGCCGCCGAGCCCACCGCCCTGCCCGCCGCCCGGCCCCAGAAGCTGGACGAGCTCGTCGCCGACACCGTGCTCGACGGCGCGAGCTACGGCACGTACACCCTGCGCGCCGTTTCCATCCGCGGGGACTCCGCGCGCTACCGCGGTGAGCCGCGCCGCGACGCCCTCCTCACCGCGCGCTTCGGCACCGGCGACGCCGCGCTCGTCCTGGTCGCCGTCGCCAGCGGCGCACGCGCCGCCGAGGGTGCCCATCGCGCCGCCGCCGATGCCTGCCGGTGGATAGGCACAGCCGTCGGCCGCAGCCACGCCCGCCTCTGCGAGGACATAAGGGCAGGCCGCCGAGGCGACCTCAAATCAGGGCTGCACCGGCTCACCGACCGCAGCTTCGGCAGGCTGCGCGCCAGCGCCGCCGAGCAGGGCGTGGAGCCGCAGGAGTACACCGCCAATCTGCGGTGCCTGCTGCTCTCCGCCGACCCCGAGTGCCGTACCCGCGTGTTCTTCGGTGTCGGCGGTGGGGGCCTCTTCCGCCTCCGCGACGGCGTCTGGGAGGACATCGAGCCCCCGGTTCCCGAGCCCGCGGCCGTCACCGGCGCACCCGTTGTCGGATTCGGCTCACCGCCCTCCGAGACCCCGGAGGGTGACCGGCTCACCATGGATCTGGGGATCGCGACGCCCCCGTCCCCGTACATCGAGGCACCATCCCCACCACCCGCCGAACCGTTCCGGTTCCGCGCCTCCGTGGCCCGCCCGGGCGACACCCTGTTGCTGTGCAGCGCCGGCCTCGCCGAACCGCTGCGCGACGAGCCCGCCCTCGCCGGGGAGCTGGGCGGCCGCTGGGCGCACGGCGAGCCCCCGGGCCTGGCCGCGTTCCTCGCCGACACCCAGCTGAGGGTGAAGGGATACGCCGACGACCGTACGGCTGTCGCAGTCTGGGAGGCGTAACCGCGCCCGCCGTGGGTTGATGGATGTTCAGGCCCCGAGCCGAGAAAGGGTACGCATCCCATGGCCAAGCAGAATGTGGCGGAGCAGTTCGTCGACATCCTCGTCCGCGCCGGCGTCCAGCGGCTGTACGGAGTCGTCGGCGACAGCCTCAACCCCGTCGTCGACGCCATCCGACGCAATTCCGCCATCGACTGGGTCCAGGTCAGGCACGAGGAGGTCGCCGCCTTCGCGGCGGGCGCGGAGGCACAGATCACCGGGAAGCTCGCGGCGTGCGCAGGCTCCTGCGGCCCGGGCAATCTCCACCTCATCAACGGGCTGTACGACGCCCACCGCTCCATGGCGTCCGTGCTCGCCCTCGCCTCGCACATCCCCTCCAGCGAGATCGGCCTCGGCTACTTCCAGGAGACCCACCCCGATCAGCTGTTCCGTGAGTGCAGCCACTACAGCGAGCTGATCTCCAACCCGAGGCAGATGCCGCGCCTGCTGCAGACCGCGATCCAGCACGCGATCGGCCGCAGCGGCGTGAGCGTCGTCTCCCTCCCCGGCGACATCGCCTCGCAGGCCGCCCCGGAGAAGTCGGTCGAGCACGCCCTGGTCACCTCCCGTCCCACCGTACGGCCGGGGGACGCGGAGATCGACAAGCTGGTCAGGATGATCGACGAGGCGGACCGGGTCACGCTCTTCTGCGGCAGCGGAACGGCGGGCGCGCACGCCGAGGTCATGGAGTTCGCCGAGCGCATCAAGTCGCCGGTCGGGCACGCGCTGCGCGGCAAGGAGTGGATTCAGTACGAGAACCCCTTCGACGTCGGCATGAGCGGTCTGCTCGGCTACGGCGCGGCCTATGAAGCCACCCACGAGTGCGACCTGCTGATCCTGCTCGGCACGGACTTCCCGTACAACGCCTTCCTCCCCGACGACGTCAAGATCGCCCAGGTCGACGTCAGGCCCGAACACCTGGGCCGCCGCTCCAAGCTGGACCTGGCCGTCTGGGGCGACGTACGCGAGACACTGCGCTGTCTCACTCCGCGCGTGCGGGCCAAGTCGGACCGCAGGTTCCTCGACAAGATGCTGAAGATGCACGCCAACGCGCTCGAGGGTGTGATCAAGGCGTACACCCGCAAGGTGGAGAAGCATGTCCCGATCCACCCCGAGTACGTCGCTTCCGTACTGGACGAACTCGCCGACGAAGACGCGGTGTTCACCGTCGACACGGGCATGTGCAATGTGTGGGCGGCCCGCTATCTCTCGCCCAACGGCCGCCGCCGGATCATCGGCTCGTTCAGCCACGGCTCGATGGCGAACGCCCTGCCGCAGGCCATCGGCGCCCAGTTCGTCGACCGGAACCGCCAGGTCGTCTCGATGTCGGGCGACGGCGGCTTCACCATGCTGATGGGCGACTTCCTCACCCTCGTCCAGTACGACCTGCCCGTGAAGATCGTCCTGTTCAACAACTCCTCACTGAGCATGGTGGAGTTGGAGATGCTGGTCGCGGGACTCCCGTCGTACGGAACCAACAACCGCAACCCGGATTTCGCGGCGATCGCGCGGGCGGCGGGGGCGTACGGCGTACGGGTCGAGAAGCCCAAGCAGCTCGCGGGCGCGCTCAAGGACGCCTTCCGGCACAAGGGCCCCGCCCTGGTGGATGTGGTCACCGACCCGAACGCGCTCTCCATCCCGCCGAAGATCAGCGCGGAGATGGTGACGGGCTTCGCCCTCTCCGCCAGCAAGATCGTGCTGGACGGGGGCGTAGGCCGGATGGTCCAGATGGCCCGCTCCAATCTGCGGAACGTACCGAGGCTCTGACGCCGCTGCCGCTGGTTGAGGAATCGACATGAATCGACATGAGTGGCGTTCTCCGGGCGGGGCATGCATTTCCGTGGACGTATTCGACACAAGGGGTCGTTCCGGAGAGAGGGCTGTCCGACGTGCGGGTGGGGATGACGACTGGGCGTCAGGGAGGGGCCGGGGCTGCCGCGAGCGGGCACGGCCGGGAACCTGGGGCGGAGGGGGACCCGGGCGGTCGGCTGCGCCGCCGATTAGGCTGCGCGGATCTCACCGCCGTCCCTGAAGTACGACGTGCGCTGCGGGAGTTGCTCGGGCACTGGCGAAAGCAGGACACGGCGGAGGTGGCCGAGCTGCTCGCCAGCGAGCTGGTGACCAATGCGCTGGTCCACACCGATCACGGCGCGGTGGTCACGGCCACCGTCGCCGCCTCCACACTCCGCGTGGAGGTACGGGACTTCATGGCCGGACTGCCGGTGCCGCATGTGCCGGCAGCGCACCTCGGCACCCACGGCAGGGGGCTGTTCCTGGTGCAGAGCCTCGCGGACGCGTGGGGCGTACGCACGCACGGCGTGGGCAAGGTGGTCTGGTTCGAGCTGCACGAAAGGCCGGCCTGACGGACAGTCGCAGACCGGCCTTCGCGTGACGGTGCGTCGGCGGGCTTTCGGCTTTCACCCGAATTGCTGCTCGAGATCCCTGAGCTTCCGCTCCAGGGAGTCGAGACGCGGCAGCGTCAGGGTGTCGTCCTCGGCGGTGAGGTCGACCGTGCGCGGCTCAGTGCCGTTGGCCGCCTTCACGGCCTGGAGCGAGGGCCGGGAAACAAGCGGCAGCTGCCCCGGCTCGGCTATGGCAGGCTCCGCGACGGAGCTGACGCCGGACCCGACGCCGCCGGAGACGGCCTGCTCGGATCCACCCGTGGAGTTGAGGGCGGGAAGCTCCGCCCTGCGGTCGGCGTGACCGCGGCCCCACGCCCGGTGCTGCCGGTTCAGCGCCCTGATCTGCGCCCGCTCCAGCTTCTCCCTGTCCCGCCTGCGCAGCCGGTTCCGCTGCTTCTCCCGCCGGTCCTCGCGGACCTCGTCGACCGCCTCGTCCAGAGTCCGTACGCCTTCGAGCAGCATCAGCGACCAGGCGCCGAAGGTCTCCCGGGGCGCTCTCAGCCACCGTACGATCCGGATCTGCGGCAGCGGGCGGGGCACCAGGCCCTGGTCGCGCAGCGCGGCCCTGCGGGTCTGCTTCAGCGCGCGGTCGAAGAGCACCGCGGCCGACAGCGACATACCGGCGAAGAACTGCGGGGCGCCAGCGTGGCTCAACCCCCGTGGCGCATGGACCCAGTTGAACCAGGCGGCCGCGCCGGCGAAGGTCCACACCAGCAGTCGTGAGCCGAGTGCCGCGTCGCCGTGGCTGGCCTCGCGCACCGCGAGCACCGAGCAGAACATGGCCGCGCCGTCGAGGCCGAAGGGGACCAGATACTCCCAGCCTCCGGTGAGATTGAGATTCTCCCGGCCGAAGCCGACCAGGCCGTGGAAGGAGAGCGCGGCGGCGACCGCCGCGCAGCAGAACAGGAGCACATAGGAGGCCGTGCCGTAGACCGCCTCCTTGCGCCTTCGGCGCTCCTCGCTGCGCTCCCAGGAGTCGTTGGCCGCGGCCTTGTCACCGGCGCGCCTGCCGCGCGCGAGCACCGCCGTCGCCACCAGGACTCCCGCGAGCATCACGCCGCCAGGAAGCAGCCAGGCCAGTGATATGTCGGTCAGTCTCATGGGCGGTGTCCCTTGCATCGCGGTAGGGCGTTTCGGCCGCAATAGTGGCCGAACTCCCGGCGACCCCAACCGGTTTCGGGGCAATAGAACGCCAACGGGGCCACATCGCATACGGATAGGTGCGTTTCTGTCGAACCGGCGTATGAATAAGGGGAGTTGGTTCGATTTACGTCACCAGGTCGGGTGACGTGACGGCGGGCATGCGGGAGGTCAGGCGTTCGGCCGCAGTTTGCTCACGCGGTCGGCGTCGCACGTGCGCGGACAGGTCACGCAGGTGTCGTCCGGCCGCAGGGTGTAGAAGAGGCAGCAGCTCGCCCGGTCGCGGGTCGGCAGCGGCTCGCCGGCCGGCCCGGCGAGCTCACGGAAGCCGGCGGTGCCGACGTACGGCTTGGTGGCGCCCGGCAGCAGCTGCTCGAGCTCCGCGACGGCCCGCTGTTCCTCGCCGAGCAGATGCGCGACGTACCAGAGGCCCTCGACGATCTCGTCGGTCGCCATGCCCCACAGCGCACGCTTGCCGCGGCGCATCCGCGGCCCGAAGCCGTCCAGGACGGGCCCGATGTGCTCGGCGACGGCGGCGCGTACCTCGGCGCGCAGCGCCTCCTCGTCCGGTACGACGCGGGCGCCGGGCAGCTGTGCCGCGGGGTCGTCCGGCAGGCAGGCGAACTCCGTCACCCGGACCGCCATCCGCCCGAGCGCGCGATGGAAGGCGACGTCCTCGACGGGCGCCCGCGGCACCCGGCGGTGCAGAAACCAGGGGACCGTGATCAGCAGACAGGCGGGCCAGGCGTAGCGGTGCAGACCGAAGCTGGCGATCACGTCGGGGCGGGCCTCAAGTCCGTACTCCCGCAGGACCTGAGCCTTGTCCCAGGCGAGAAAGGCATCGAGGGCGGGTCCTGTGCCGGCGAGCTCGGCCGCGCCCACCCAGCCCGCGCCGGACGGGGTCCGCTCGCCCTCGGTGAGCTCCCTTACCTGCAGCCCGGGGAAGACCTCGGCCAGGCGCGCGTAGGCGTCGCCGACGGGCGAGGCAAGGGCGGGCAACAGGGCGGGAACGGTCATGCTGGGGGACCACCGAATCGCGATCGTTAGCAGGTTAGCCTTACCTTACCCGACGCATTCGATGTTTGAACTGCGGCCCAGCCCGCCTATGGTGCAAGGGGGCCTGCGCATGGTGCCGGGCCCGGCACCATGCCGGAGGAGGACCCGAGTGGAGCAGGCCCGAGCGCGCGACGCCGCGCTGCCGCAGCCGCACGCGTCCGCCCACCTCGCGGAACTGGCGGGCCCGCCTGACCACCCGGGCCCCGCGAAGTCACGCCTTCCGGCACAGGCCAACGCGCCGGAAGGCGCGAGAGGCGAGCACACCCACAGCGAGCCCCCTGCTCCCGGCATCGTGCCCCGCACGGTCCAGCGCCACTCGGTCCGCGGCCAGATCCTCGAAGCCCTGCGCACCGCCCTGGTCGACGGCCAGCTGATCCCGGGCGAGGTCTACTCCGCCCCCGTCCTGGGCGAACGCTTCGGCGTCTCGGCGACGCCCGTACGCGAGGCGATGCAGCAACTGGCGATCGAGGGTGCGGTCGAGGTCGTCCCCAACCGCGGCTTCCGCGTCACGATACGCAGCGCCCGCGAACTGGCCGACCTGGCAGAGGTCCGCTCCCTGCTCGAGATCCCGGTCATGCTCCGCCTGGCCCGCACGGTCCCGGCCGCCCGCTGGGCCGCCCTGCGCCCCCTGGCCGAGGCAACGGCGGCGGCTGCGGCCACCGGCGACCGCGCCGCCTACGCCGAAACGGACCGGGCCTTCCACCGCGCGGTGCTCGCGCTGTCCGGCAACCACCAACTGGTGATGGTCGCCGACGACCTCCACCGCCGCTCCCAGTGGCCCCTGACGAGCACCCCGGCCATGCGCCGGGCGGACCTGATGGCGGACGCGGCAGAACACATGGCACTGCTGGAGGCGCTCATCGCGCAGGACTTGGCGGTCGTGCGGTCGCTGGTGCGCGAGCACTTCACGGGCGCGGGCGGCTGACGGCCCAAGGTCAGTGGTGCGTCGCGTACGGCCGTGACGTCGCCTTGAGCTGACCACCATGCGTGCGCGCCTTTCAAGCTCGCGTTCGGTCATGCAGGTCTCCTGGATACGAGAGGCCCATCTGTCAATAACGTCCGTCAGTTTTAGACCTGAGCCACCGCTCTCCTCTGGGACGGAGATGTCCGAACGCGTCCTGCCCTGGGGCTACCAGGCGTTTGTCACCCGGTGCTGTTCTCGGCCGACGATGTACGCGCCCTCGAGCAGCTCGGCGCATTCGGCCGCGGTTGGCTTGTGCGCATTGTCGGGCCGCGGTGCTGTTGATGCGGATGCGTGCCGGCGTCAGGGCGTTGGCCTTCTCCGCCGGCAGCCCGAAAGCGACCCGGGGCAAGTTCGACCAGCTGATGCGGCGCCTGCGGGAGCATCCGCAGGGCGCGTGGACCTATGGCAGGACCGTCGATGACGTGGTGAACACCCTCTACACGGTCCAGCCGGGATGGACGCTCCTCGCCGGCAGGCTGCAGGACCTGTGGCAGGGCCGCGTCCCGACGCAGTCCCCGCCCCAACCCCCGCCCGTCCCGCTCCCGTACCTGGGGTTGGAACAGGCGACTGCGGTGGTCTGCTCCGACAGCCCCAATCCGCGTGACCCCGGTGCTTACCACGCCCTGGAGGAGATCAGCTTCACCCGGGCGGGCGACGCCGGACGCTTCTGGACCTGGGCCGCCGAGCCGTGTGCCACCTGGCCGGCCCGCGCTGCCAACCGCTACACCGGCCCGTGGAACAACCCCACGGCGCACCCCGTCCTGTTGGTCAACCCCACCTACGACCCCGCCACTCCCCACCGGAGCGCGGAGGCCATGGCCGGAGAACTGGCCAGCGCCCGCCTGCTCACCCTCAACGGGTACGGGCACAGCGCGCTGCTCAACCCCAGCAGCTGCGTCAACGAGTACGAGAGCCGCTACTTCATCGACGGCACCCTCCCGCCGGCCGGAGCAACGTGCCAACAGGACACGCCCCCCTTCCCCGCGCCCAAGCCCCACGGCGGCGTAACCACGGGCGGGGGCGCGATGGACGGCGCCGGCCCCACCGCAGGACTCAGCCGCCAGGCTGAGCCTGTCCGAGGTACTGAACGTAGGCGTAAAGGGCCGCAGACGCCCTGAGTCGGTGCAGGCTTCGGCGGTGCAGTTCCCGTCCGCGATTGGCCGGCTCGTCGCCTACGCGCTCGGGGGCTGCCGGGGCGAACGCGTGTGCCATCCGCAGCTCGGAATCCGTGTAGACGCGGTATCCCGTGGACTTTTCACGGCCTGGCCGTCCCAGCAGCGGCAGGCGCGGCGGCGCAGGGGATGGGGTGTCTTCTGGGTGCTTGTGATCGTCGGGGTCGTTCTGATCGTGATGAATCCGGCCAAGTCCCTATCCTGGCTGATCGGCTAGGAGGCGAGGCTGGGTAGGAGGTCTCCGTCCTGGAGCGCCCCCGAATCCCTACGAAGGAGTCATCCGTGGCCTTGCCCCGTGAAGAGCGTGAGCAGTTTCTGGCCGAGCCCCACATCGCCGCGCTGGCGGTGGACGCGGGCGAGGACGGGCGGGCTCCGCTCACCGTGCCCATCTGGTACCAGTACAAGCCCGGCGGCGACATCTGGATCATGACGGGGCGCGATTCCCGTAAAGCCGCGCTGATCGCCCGGGCGGGACGGTTCAGCCTGATGGTCGACCGCGTCACGCCCACCATCCGGTACGTCTCCGTCGAAGGGCCCGTCATCGAGACCGTCCCGGCCACGCGCGAACAGCTGGTGGAGATCTCGGCCCGCTACCTCCCGGCCGAAAAGGTCGACGGCTACGTCGACTTAGCCTGGAAGGAGCACGGCGAGCAGGTGGTCATCCATATGCGGCCCCAGCGCTGGCTCAGCTCGGACCTCGGCGAGGGGTGACCGGCCCGCCTCCGGTCATGCCGCAGGCTCGGGCTGCGGAGGGGAGGACTGGGCGGGCGCCGGCGGGGGCAGTTGCGCCGCCAGCCACACCGGTACGCCGCCCAGCAGGCGGAACAGCCGGCCCGCTTCCGCCCGCAGCCGGCCCGCTTCCGGCTCCGGCTCGCAATCGGCGAGCGCGGCCAGCACCGGGGCCGTGCCGATCAGATAGCCGAGCTCCTCGCGGATCCGCAGCGACTCGGTGAAACCGTGCCGGGCCTCCGCCAACTCCCCGTCCCGCAGGGCGAGTCCGGCCTGATGGTGCCAGGTGAAGGAGAGCAGCAGCGTGTCACCATGCGCGGTGGCTCCGGCGTGGGCGCGTTGGTACGCGGCACGGGCGGCCTGCGGGGAGTCCGCGATGTGCTCGGCGACCAGGCCGCGGCGGAAGTCGAGCAGCGGGCGTCCCGGTGAGGTGGGGGCGAGCAGCGCGGCAGCCCGGCCGAGCGCGGAGCGGGCCTCGTCGGCGCGGTCGCGTACGCCGAGGCGGGTCGCCGCGTACGCGAGCCGCCCGCGCTCGGACGCCGCCCCGCCGCGCTCCTCGTCGCCCCGGGCCACGGCCTCGGCCGTACGCAGCGCGTCCTCCGCCTCGGCCCAGCCGTCGCTGGTGAACAGACAGCGCTCTACGAGGAGTCCGGCCCGCTCCAGCGCGGCGGCGGGATCCGCCGCGTGGGGGGTGAGCAGGGCTGCCGCGTCGGTCCAACAGCCGCGCGAGCGCAGCCGCCATACCGCGGTCTGGAGTGGATCGTCACCTGCAGTGGTTCCGGAACCAGACATGGCGGTATGCGCCACGTTGCCCTCCCCGAGCACGCCATTGAGCTGTTGGGTCTGTGGCATCTCAGCATGGATGGGCATGCCTGGCCAAGAGGTCAGGTGAATGAATTCACAATCGTTCAGCGGCCGAGGGGGTCGGCGTGGGCGCCGTCGCCGGGGGAGAGCGGTGCGAGATGACCCCCGTCGTTCAGTTGCGTACGCGTCGTGGCGCGGCGACCGCGTGTGCGGCGCGAGGCTCTTGGCCTGCTCTGCGGGTTCCGGCGCGGTGTCCGGGCGGATCTGCTGCAGGCGCGCAGGGTCGCCTGTGCCTCCTCGGTGCGCGCGACGGCGGACGCGTGATCAAATGGCTCACCGCACGCGGCCGATGGCTGTCCTACTCGGTCGGCGTTGACACCGATGCATCCGCCACACTGCGCAGTGTGACTCCGGCGAATTCGTCGACGAGGGCTACTCGGACCGCGCCGGGGTCGTACCGCCGCAGGGGTACGGCGAAGGCCGCGGCGGCCGGTCGCCCTTGGTAGCGCGCTTTGTAGCACAGGATGCGCCACTCCTCGTCGTCCCAGGAGTCCACTATGTCGGTGTGCAGCAGCCCTGAGACCCTTTGGTATGCGGGGCTGTGCTGGAGTTGCCGGACGGTGGAGTGCAGCGTTAGGCCGGATCCGCTGAGGAGCGGCCGCGGCAGTCGTGACCGGAGATGACGCAGCCGGATCGGGCGACTCCAGCCGAGTTCCGGAGAGAGCAGGACGACGGCCACGGTCTCGACTGTCAGCACTGCTGTGGCCGTGAGCGGATGGGTGACGACCACGTCCAGCCAGTAGCTCGTCGCCTGGGTAGCGAGCAGCCCGGCGACGAGGAGCAGCCCGCCACGGGCGAAACTCCGCCACGACACCGGGGCGGAACGCCGACTGTGCAGGCAGCCGCACGACGACTCGGGGGCGAAGTGGCGGGCGTACTCGAGATAGCCGAGGAAGCCGATCGCCAGCGCGGTCGCGGCGACCGCGCTCACCGTACGCGCCGGGGGAACCATCAGCAGCGTCCCGATGAGCAATTCCAGGCCGCCGAGCAACCGGTAGGCGGGCAGCGCCCTCGTCGTGCCGAGCAGTGACGCAAGAGCTGTGGCGGGGGCACCGTCGGCCGCGTGGCGACCGAATAGTTTGATACTGGCGGCCGGAATCAGCACTCCCGCGAGCAGCGCGGGTTGGACCGCCGCGATCACATGGAGCATGTTGTCCCCTCGGTCCGAGCTCCTGCCGTGGTCCCCGTTCAGCGGGGGTCACGGTGGAGCAACTGCGGCT
>NZ_JBSFMS010000178.1:0-10508 GCF_053599675.1 Streptomyces sp. NPDC000880
TCCTGCCCCCCCCCCCCCCCCCCCCGGCGCGCCCACGGCGCTGCTTCTAAAACACGCCCTTGGGACGCAGCGATCCCGGGCTCAGCTCAGCAGCGGCAGGACTTCTGTGCCGAGGCGCCGCACATTCTCCTCGGTGGCCGCGAGATCGCCCGAGCCCTCGGTGAGCAGGGCGAAGCGTGTGATGCCGGTACGTTCCGCCGTGGCCGCGATGCGGTCCGCGGCGAGCCGCGGCGGGCCCACCGGGTGCATCCCGCAGAGCAGCTCTGTGTACGCCACGGGGTCCCGCATCGCGCGGCGCCGCCCGTCGACGGTCACATGGGCGTCCAGGCCCTGTTTGAGCCAGCCCGGCATCGCCTTCAGCAGCGTCTCGGAGGCGTCGGCCCTGCGGTCCGCGATCTGGGCCACGCCCGCCGACACATGGCCGGCGTGCTCGACCTCCTCGGGCGGGCGGCCCGCGGCGAGCGCGTCCGTACGCCACCGGGCGACCATCTCCGCCTTCTCCTTGTCGTCGCAGTGCATCCCGAGCAGCATCGGCAGCCCGCGCTCGGCGGCGAGCTTCACGCTCTTCGGGGACGTACAGGCGACGATCACTTCGGGACCCTCGGCGGGACCGCCGATCAGTTCGTCCGGCCTTGGCACGACCGGGACTTCACGGAAGGCGAATCGTTCTCCCCGGGTGGCGACGCGGGGCTCTCGCAGCCAGCGCAGCAGCAGGTCCAGGGACTCCGGAAAGTCCTTCTCGTACGCATCGAGGCCCGTGCCGAAGACCTCCAGATCGACCCAGGGGCCGCCCCGCCCCACACCGAGAGAGAACCTCCCGCCACTTGTGAGATGCAGCAGCGCCGTCTGCTCGCCCAGCGAGACCGGGTGGGCACTCGGCAGCACGCTCACGGCTGTGCCCACCCGGATCCGCCGGGTGCGGCCGAGCAGCAGCGCGGCAAGTGTCACGGCCGACGGGCACACGCCGTACGGCACGAAATGGTGCTCGGCGAGCCAGACCGCATCCAGTCCGGACTCCTCCGCGACCTCGGCGGACCGCACCGCACGGTGCAGTGCCTCCCCCTGCCCCTGGCCCGGGAATTGGGCCGCCAGTACGAAAGTTCCCACGCGCATCGCCTATTGCCTCCTTGCGGCCGACGCGTCACTCCCCCTACCGGCAACAACGTCTGACACGTGCCCAAGGCACGGCCATTCGTGAAGTTGTTGCGATTTTCCGGTAACTGCCCCCTGTGGGTGTCACGGGTCTCATGCTGTGCGGTACGTCTACCCCGGACTGCGGCCCGTAGGCTGGATGGGAACTGTCCGGACTTGCCCCGTGAGGTGTCACGTGTCCCCGCGCCGCAACCGCCCCCGAGGCGGCGAGAAACCCATCGAACAGGCCGGCGAGCCGGGCGAGAGGTACGGCGGCTTCGGCCGGAGCGAGTCCTGGCAGGGCGAGGAGTGGCTGGTCCGCCATGTCGCCGGCGCAAGAGCCGCAGGCAAGCGGTATCGCTGCCCCGGCTGCGACCAGGAGATCCCCTCGAGCGTCCCGCATGTGGTGGCCTGGCCGGAGCACGGCGGCGTCGACGACCGGCGGCACTGGCACAAGGCGTGCTGGAACGCGAAGGACCGCCGCACCACGCGGGTGCAGCGGTCCCGTAACGCGCCGAGGTACTGAGGCTCCAGGAGCCTCGCGTGCCCTTACACGTCGCGCGTGTTGAGCGAGGCGTACGCGCCGGCCAGTGCCGCCGCCGTCACGCCCAGCATGATCCACAGCGGGTCCCAGCCGGCCGGACCCGACGTGGTTACGGCGGTGTCGTACAGCACGCCGATCTGGTTGGGGATCGAGTACTCGAAGAGGGCCTGCTGCAGATCCCGCAGCGACTCGGAGAACATGAACATGGCCAGCACCAGCGGCAGCAGCACGACGCCGATCATGATGGTGATCGCGCCCGCCGAGTGGCGGATCAGGGTGCCGACGGCGAGCGAGAGCAGGCCGAGGGCCGCGACGTAGAGGGCGATGCCGATCGTCGCGCGAAACCACTCTTCGCCGGTGGACGAGCCCTGGTTCACGATCACGGTCTGCAGGCCGCCCACGATCGCGGTGATCACCGTGGTGAGGGTGAAGACGAGCAGGAAGAAGACGATCGCCTTGGCGGTCAGCACGCGGGCGCGGCTGGGGCAGGCGGTCAGCGTGGTCCTGATCATCCCCGTGCCGTACTCGGAGGCGATGGTCAGCACGCCCAGCGTGATCACGCAGATGGAGCCGAGCAGTACGCCGAAGAAGCCGAGGGAGAGGACCGACTGACCCTGGAGATTGGCGTCCGAGGCGGAGACGGCGAACGCGGAGAGCGCGCCGATGCCGACCATCAGCACGATCATGACGCCGAGCGTCCACATCGTGGAGCGTACGGAACGGATCTTGGTCCACTCGGAGGCGAGGGCGTCGCCGAGGTGGGCGCTGCGCACCGGGATCGGCGAGGAGTACACGGCGGCGGGTGCGCCCTGCTGCTGGTAGGGCGCCTGCTGCTGGTAGGGGGTGGTCATCGGGCGTCCTCGGGCTTGGTCAGGTCGGCGGGGCGAGCGGAGCGAGATGGGGGTCCCCCCGGCCGAAGGCTGGGGGAGGCCGGGGGCACGGGCGGAGCGCCGGCGGGCGCGACAGGACCCGCGCCGGCGTACGGGTTCTGGCCGGGCTGGGGCGGCGGCGGGGCGTACCAGCCCTGCTGCGGGACCTCGGGGATCTGCTGCTGAGGCGGGAGGTAGCCCATCGGCGGCGTCTGCATCAGGCCCGACTTCTGGTCGGCGGTCGAGCGGTAGTCGACCGCGCCCTGGGTCATCCGCATGTACGCCTCCTCCAGCGAGGCCTGGTGCGGCGACAGTTCCCACAGCCGGACGTCCGCGCCGTACGCCAGATCGCTGATCTGCGGCAGCGGCAGCCCGGTGACCCGCAGCGCCCCGTCCGGCTCCGACATGACCTGACCGCCGGCCTCGGTGAGCGCGGCGGACAGCTTCTCGCGCTGCTGCGGCTCGGTCTGCGGCGTACGCACCCTGGCGAAGTCCGCGGAGTTGTGCGAGATGAAGTCCTTGACGCTCATGTCCGAGAGCAGCTGGCCACGGCCGATCACGATCAGGTGGTCGGCGGTGAGCGCCATTTCGCTCATCAGGTGCGAGGAGACGAAGACCGTACGGCCTTCGGCGGCAAGCTGCTTCATCAGATTGCGGACCCAGAGGATGCCTTCTGGGTCCAGGCCGTTGACCGGCTCGTCGAAGAGCAGCACCTGCGGGTCGCCGAGGAGCGCCGCCGCGATACCGAGCCGCTGTCCCATACCGAGCGAGAAGCCCTTGGAGCGCTTCTTGGCGACTTCCTGAAGCCCGACGACGCCGAGCACCTCGTCGACCCGGCGGGCCGGGATACCGGAGAGCTGTGCCAGCGAAAGCAGGTGATTGCGCGCGCTGCGGCCGCCGTGCACCGCCTTGGCGTCGAGCAGGGCACCGACCTGGCGGGGCGCGTTCGGCAGCTGCCGGTAGGGGCGGCCGCCGATGGTCACACGACCCTCGGTGGGCTGGTCGAGCCCGAGGATCATCCGCATCGTCGTCGACTTGCCGGCGCCGTTGGGGCCGAGGAACCCGGTTACGGCACCGGGCCGTACCTGGAAGGAAAGGTTGTACACGGCCGTCTTCGCGCCATAGCGCTTCGTCAGGCCGACTGCCTCGATCATTCTCCAGCCCCATCGACATTCGGGTCGTCGGGGCCCAGGCCGGTCCGGCCGTACGCCCCCGTAAGAGTTAGGAGGATATCCGGGCCTTGACGGTTCCGGCCAAGCAGTAACGCTACGGTTTCGACGGCAGCGAGTCGTCGAGCGGCGGCAGATCGTCGTAGAGCCGCAGCTCGGATGCGTCGTCGAGGTACGGAAGGAAGTCTGTCTGCGGCAGCACCCAGCCCTCGTCGCCGAAGATCTGTGTGCCCGCTTCCCGCAGCGTCCGGTCCGCGCCCGCCTTCTGCACCCAGGCCGCCGGATCGGGGCCCAGCAGCTTCCGCAGCCGGGGCGAGGCCTCCAGTAGGGCCGCGAGCAGCGCGGACTGGTCGCCGCCGCCCGGTCGAGGCAGGCCGTCCGGGTTCGCGAGGACGCCGTGCGCGCTGAAGTAGATGTACGCGCCGCCCAGCCGCTCCCCGGACGGCATCGTCATCTCGAAGACGTCGCCGGGCAGTATCGCCCGCCGGTAGTCGGGGAACTCGGTGTCGTCGACGGCCTTGAGCTGGTTGGAGTCCAGCCTCGCCGCGCGGCATGGGGGAGCGGCTGCGGGACGGGGAAGGGCTGCTGAATCTGGCGCTGGAGGCGCTGCGGGCCTGCGTCGGCACCGGCAGCCTCAGCCCGGAGCAGGACAGCGTGCCCCAGGAACTGCTGGCCACGCTCGCCTCGTTGACCGGCGCGCTCGCGCCCGCGGTGCTGCTCGGCATCGTACTGATCAAGATGTTCGCCCTGCGGCCGTTCGTCTGGCGGCGGCGCGCGAGCATCTCGCACGCCTGGGCGGTGGACTTTCCCGGCTATTCACGCCTCCACGCACAGAGCGAGGACGCGATCACTCGATCATGCGGCCACGCCAAGTGCGCGCAAAGCCCCCCGCCACTGGCGTGGCAGGGGGCTTGACGCCTTCTTGACCTACGCGACGGACCCCGCGAACGGGGGCGTACTCAGCGGGTCTGCTGAGCCGGGACGCCGCGGGAGATCGGCTCGTCGTCGGCGGGGGAGCCGGCCGCGGCCACCGCCGCACCGGTCAGCGTGGCCAGCATCTCGCGGACGTTGGTCAGCTGCGCGTTGATCGAGTCGCGGCGGTTGGTGAGCGCCGCCAGCTCGCGCTCCGATTCGCTGCGGATCCGGTCGGCCTTGGCGTTCGCGTCGGCCACGATGTCCTCGGCCTGGCGCTGCGCGGTCTCCACCGTCTGACGGGCCCGGCGCTCCGCGTCCGTACGCAGCTTCTCGGCCTCCAGGCGCAGCTGCTCGGCGCGGTGCTCGATCTCCGCCAGGCGCTTCTCCGCCTTCGCCTGACGCGAAGCCAGGTCCCGCTCGGACTGCTCGCGGCGCTTGGCGAGGTTCGTCTCGAAGTCCGCGGCGGCCTGGGCGGCCTTGGCGCGGGTCTCCTCGAAGAGCGCGTCGGCCTCCTCGCGCTTGGACTGCGCGTCCTTCTGCGCCTCGCTGCGCAGTGTAGAGGCTTCGCCCTTCGCCTTGTCGACGATACGGACGCCCTCGTCCTCGGCCTTCGCCTTGCGCTCGGCGGCGAACGACTCGGCGTCGTTGCGCACCTGCTGGGCGGCGGACTCGGCGAGCTCACGGTGCTGTTCGGCCGCGCGGCGGGCCTCCTCGCGCAGGTCCTTCGCCTCCTCCTCGGCGAGGCGGAGGATCTTCTCGACGCGCGCGCCGAGACCGGCGTACGACGGCTCCGCGTCGCTGACCTGGGCCTGGGCGTTCTGCGTCTCGAGGTGGAGTTCCTCGATGCGCTTTTCCAGAGAGGTGATTCGGGCCAGAGCACTGTCACGGTCGGCGACGAGCTTGGTAATGCGGTCGTCCACCTGACCGCGGTCGTAACCACGCCGCACGAGCTCGAAGCCGAAAGGGGAGGAAGTGTCGCTCATGGGGTTCCTGTCGAATGAGACCGGTGAGGTGATAGGGGGAATCCTAGGGGCCGAAGCGGCGTGTCATCGAGCGGATGACCGTTTGATCTGGAGAATGTCCAGCCTTTTGAGTGGCTAGCCGTCAGACGACTTGCCACTCGAACGTGTAACCCCTGCTGTCGCGCCCGCTCTGACGGCACCTGCGGCGGAGCCGCTGGTGGATGCAGCCTTGGTGCCCCCTGACGGAGCCTCGAATGACTCCAACGCTTCAAGCACGTCCTGGACACGGGAAATCTCCGCCTGAATGTCCTCGCGCCGGCGCACCAGCACATCGAGCTCGCGTTGGCCCTCGGCGACCAGCCGCTCGGCCTCGGCCTCTGCCTCCGCCTTGACCCGCTCTGCCTCGCGGGCCAGCTCGGCCTTCTTCTGCTCGGCCTCCTTGAGGAGCCCCTCGGCCTTGCGCACCGCGGCGATGCGGACCTTACTGGCCTCCGAGTTGGCCCCGGACACCAGCTCCTTGGCCTTCGCCTCGGCCTCGGTCCGCTGTTCCTCGGCGGTCCTGACCAGATGATCGACGCGCTCGCCGGCCGTCTTCATCTGCTCGGCCGTCTCCCGGCGGGCGCGCTCGTGCAGCTCGTCGATCTCGGCCTCGACACGGGTACGCAGCTCCTCGCCGCGCTCCCTTATGGCGGCGGCGTCGCGGCGCGCGCCGACCAGCAGTTCGTCCGCGTCCGTGCGGGCCTTCTCCACCAGGGAGTTGCCCTCCACGGTCGCCTCGGAGACCAGCCGCTCGGCCTCGTTGCGGGCCGCGCCGACCATTGTGTCGGCCTGCTCCTCTGCCTCGGTGGCCGCGCGCAGCGCCTCCTCCTGGGCCTTGTTGATGAGCTGGTCGGCCTGCTCGGCGGCGTCCGCACGGCGCTTGGCCGCCGTCTCGCGCGCCTCGTCGAGCGCACGGTCGGCCTCTTCGCGGGCCTTCGCAAGCATCTGCTCGGCCGCCGCCTCGGCGGCCGCCTTGACCTTCTGGGCCTCGGACTTGATGCGTCCGGCGGCCTGCTGGGCAGAGCCCACCGTCTCCGCGGCGTCGGCGCGCAGCCTCTCGGCCTCGCCGCTCGCCTCGGAGATCAGCTGGTCGGCCTGGGCCGCGGCGTTGGCACGGCGCTTGTCGGCGGCCTGGCGCGCCTCGTCCAGGATCTGTTCGCCGTCCGCGCGGATCGCGGCGTGCAGCCGCTCGGCCTCGGCCTCCGCCTCCGCCTTGACCCGCTGGGCGCCGGACAGCGTCTGTGCCGCCTCCGTCCGCAGCCGCTCGCTCTCGCTCGACGCCTCGCCGATGAGCCGGTCGGCCTGGGCGGCGGCGTCAGAGCGGATGCGGTTGGCATCCTCGCGGGCCTCGGCGCGGGCGCGCGAAGCGTCCTGCTCGGCCGAGGCGAGCGCGTCCGTCGCTTCCGTACGCATCCGCTGCGCGTACTCCGCGGTCTCGGCACGCAGCCGGTCCGTCTCGGTGATCGCCTCCCCGACGGTCCGCTCGGCCAGCGCGCCCGCGGCCTCCGTCTCCTCCTGGGCCCTGGCCCGCAGCCGGCTTGCGTCGTCCGCTGCCCGCTCCCGCTCGGCATACGCGTCGGCGCGGACCCGGTCCGCCTCCTCCTGCGCCTCGGTCCTGGTGCGGTCGGCAGCGTGCTCGGCGGCCGAGCGCAGCCCGGCGATCTCCTGCTCGGCCTGCTCCTGGAGGCCGTTGACCGAGTCCCGTACCTGCTGGGCGGTCTGCTCGGCGGCAAAGACCATCTCGGTGGCGCGGCGGTCGGCCTCCTCGACCAGCCGCTGTGCCTCGGTCTGCGCCTCCTCGACCCGCTTGCGGGCGGAGGCCAGCAGCTCCTCGCTCTGCTCGCGGGCCCGCTCGCGCTCCTGATCCGCCTCGCCACGCGCGGAGTCGAGGATCTCCTCGGCCTCCCGGCGGCGGCGGTTCGCCTCCTCCTGCGCGGCGGACAGCGCCTCGGCGGCCTCGGCGCCCACGCGTTCGGCGGCGGCCGCGGCCTCCGCGCGCAGCCGGTCGGCGCTGTCCTGCGCCTCGTTCTTGAGCCGCTCCGCCTCGTTGGCCGCGTCGCTGCGCAGCCGTACCGCGACGTTCTCCGCCTCGGCGCGGGTGGTCGACGCGTCCGACGCGGCCTCGGTACGCAGCCGTTCGGCCTCGTGCTCGGCCTGCGCCTGGAGCGTACGGATCCGCTCGGCGGCCTCGGCGCGCTGCCGCTCGGTCTCCTCGGCGGCCTCGCGGCGGATCCGCTCGGCCTCGCCGCGGGAGTCGGCAAGGTTCTGCTCGGCGGCGGCGAGGCGGGACTCGGCCTCGGTGTGCAGCCGGGTCAGCTCCTCGGCGGCCTCGGCCTGGCGTGCCGCGATGCCGCGCTCGGCCTCCTTGCGCAGTACGGCCGAGGCCTGTTCGGCCGCGGACTTGACGCTCTCCGCCTGCTCCTCGGCCTCCGCGCGCAGTCGCTCGGCCTCGCCGCGGGTGCGCTCCAGGGTCTCCTCGGCCTGCTTGCGCAGGGTGGTGGCGCGCTCGATCGCCTCGGTGCGGACCCGCTCGCTGTCGCTGCTCGCCGTGGCGCGCATCTCGTCGGCGTCGGCCCGCGCCTTCGTCAGCAGTTCCTCGGCGGTACTGGCCGCCTCCTCGATCTGCTGGACGGCCTCCCGGCGGGCCTCGCCGCGGATCCGCTCACCCTCGGCGACCGCCTCGGCGCGCAGCTGCTCGGCCTCGCCGCGCAGTCGGCGCGCCTCCTCCTGCAGTTCGACGGTCTTGGCGCGGTACTCCTTGGTGTCGTCCTTGGCCGCGCCCTTGAGCTGATCGGCCTGCTCGGCGGCCTCGCCGCGCAGCCGGTCCGCCTCCGCCTCGGCCTCGCGGCGGATCCGCTCGGCCTCCTCGCTCGCCGCGCGCGTGGTGGCCTTGGCGTCGTCGGAGGCCTTGGTCAGGACCTCCTCGGCGGTACGGGCCGCCTTGGCGAGCTGCGCCGCGGAGTCCTCGGCCGCGACCGTACGAGCCTTCTCCGCCGCGGCCGCGACCAGCTTCTCCGCCTCGGCCCGGGCGTCGGCGACCGACTGCTCGGCCTCCGCCTTGAGCGCCTCGGACTCCTTGGTGGCCTCGCTGACCAGCCGGGCGATCTCCGCCTTGGCGGTACGGGTGCGCTGCTCGTTGACCGACTCGGCGGACGCAAGCTGCTTGGCCGCAGACTCCTTGGCCTCGGTCAGGAGCTTCTCGGACTCCGCGCGGGCCTCGCGCAGCTTCTCCTCGGCCTCCTGGATCCGCTGCTCGGCGGTGCGGCTCAGCTCGGCGGCCTGCTGGCGGGCCTGGTCCGACTCGGCGGTGGTGGAGGAGCGCAGCTGCTCGGCGTGGCTGGTGGCTTCCTGCGCCTGGTTGGAGGCGGCGTTCAGCAGGCGTTCGGCGTCCTTGCGGGCGCGCAGCAGAATCGCCTCTGCGTCCGCACGGGCGGACTCCGCCTCGGAGCTGAGCCGCTGACGGGCCTCCTCGGCGACCCTGGCGGCCTCGGCGCGGGCGGCGGCCAGGGACTGCTCGGCCTCGGCGCGGGACTCGTCGAGGAGCCGGCGGGCCTGTGCCTCGGTGCGGGCGCGGAGTTGCTCGGCCCAGGCGACGTTCTCGTTGACGTGTGTCTCGACGGTCTGGCGGCGCTCGGCCAGCTCCTGGTCCAGGCGCTGGCGGCGCTGGACCGCCTCGGAGTGCAGCTCTGCCTGGAGCCTGGCCTGGTGCTCGGCGTGCTCCTGGAGGATGCGCTGGGTCTGGGCGCGGACCTCACGCAGCTCGCGCTCGGCGTCGGAGCGCAGCTGGTCGGCCTGGATCTGGGCGTTACGGAGCAACTGTTCGGCCTGGTAGCCGATGTCGGCGCTGTCGTAGGCAGGACGGGAGGCGAGGCTGCGGCGCGCTTCGTGGAGCTTGGCGCGCAAGACCTCGACCTGGTAACCGAGGTCCTCGGCGTGCTGGACGGCCTTCTCCCGCGCGGTCTTCAGCCGGTCCATCTCGGCTTCGAACCGCGAGAGGTGGTCGTCGTCAGCTCGGTGGCTCTCCTGGCGTTCGTAGCCCCGCACTGCGCGGTCCCATCCGTCCCCTGGTCGCAACTTTCTCCGTACGAGCACCGTTCCCCGGCGAACGGCCCCCCGGGGAATGGTGACAGATCCAACGGAGGGGACGCGGCGCGGCCCCGACCCGGCCCCGGCCCGGAATCGCCCACTCTACCGGGCCGGGAATCCGGAGGTCAGTGCTCCGTTGCAGAGGTGACGAGTTCGGTGAGAACGCCGTGGCAGTCCTTGGGGTGGAGAAAAGTGATACGGGAGCCCATGGAGCCGATACGTGGCTCGTCGTAGAGAACGCGCACACCCTTGTCCCGGATCGATTGGGCGTCAGCGTCCACGTCCGCGGTGCCGAAGGCGATGTGGTGAACCCCCTCGCCGTTCTTGGCCAGCCACTTTCCGACCGCCGAGTCCTCGCGGGTCGGCTCCAGGAGCTGGAGGTAGGAGGCGCCGCCGTCGGACGTCTCGTTGATCTTGAGCATGGCTTCGCGTACGCCCTGCTCCTCGTTGACCTCGGTGTGGAACACCTCGAAGCCATATGTGGCCCGGTAGAACTCGACAGTCTTGTCGAGGTCGAAGCAGGCGATCCCGATGTGGTCGATTCGCGTCAGCATTCCCCCAGTGCAGCGCCCCGGACGGTGGTTACGCAACGTGCGCGCGATCACACTGGCTGCCCGGTGACCGCGGGCCGTACCGCTCAGTACATTTGAGGTAAACCCTCGTTCACTCCTCAGCCTCGCGCTGGAAGGGGATCGTGCCTCATGTCTGGAACGACCGGTACCACCTCAGTGATCGTCGCGGGCGCCCGTACGCCCATGGGACGCCTGCTCGGCTCGCTCAAATCCTTCTCCGG
>NZ_JBSFMS010000179.1:0-10353 GCF_053599675.1 Streptomyces sp. NPDC000880
TCCAGCCGGTCCATGATGCCGCCATGACCTGGGAGCAGCGTGCCCATGTCCTTGATGCCCAGGTCCCGCTTGATCATCGACTCGCCCAGGTCGCCGAGCGTGGCACTGACCGCGACCGCGAAGCCCAGCAGCAGACCCTGCCACCAGGTGCCGCCCTCGATGAGGAACTCCATGCACAGCGCACCCGCGCCCATCGCGAACGCCACCGCGCCGCCCAGGCCCTCGCGGGTCTTTCCCGGGCTGATGCGCGGCGCGAGCTTGTGCTTGCCGAAGCGCCAGCCGACGGCGTACGCACCCGTGTCGCTGACCACGGTCAGCACCAGGAAGGTGAGCACCCGCCACGGGCCGTCGTCCGCAGTGAGCATCATCGCGACGAACGTTGCCAGGAACGGTACGTAGAAAGCCGCGAAGACGCCCGCCGTGACGTCCTTCAGATAGCCGTCGGGCGGCTCCGTCATCCGCCAGACCAGCACCGCCAGCGCCGTGAGCGCCATGGCGACCCAGGCGCCCTCGGCGCCGCGCACATAGCCGGCCACGACCATCGCCGCGCCGCCCACCGCGAGCGGCACCAGCGGAGCCTTGATCTGCCTGCGCTCCTCCAGCCGCGAAGTGAGTTCCCACAGCCCGACCACGACGGCGACCGCTATCACCCCGACGAACACGGCCTTGACGATGAAGAGCGACGCGACGATCACAGCGCCAAGACCGACGCCGACCCCTACGGCCGCCCGCAGATCACGGCCGGCCCGCTTCTTCTTCGGCGGCTCGGGCGCCGGCGGCGGGGTGGGCATGGGCTCCTGCGGAATCTCGTCGCGGAACAGGGGGCCCCCCAGCCGAGCGGCCCCCCGGTCGCGGTCGTTGCTGTCGTCGCGGTGATCGCGGTCGTCACGGTCTTCGGCGTCTCTACCTGCGTCGGGAAAGTCCGGCACGATGGGCATGGGCCGAGTCTGCTGTGCGTCATGCTCATCGTATGCGGGACCCGCCGGGGCAGGCCCCTGGTCGGGCGGTCCCCAGAAACCGGCTATCGGCGGGGCCCCCCAGGAAGAGTCGTTCATCAGACCTCGAGCAGCTCGGCTTCCTTGTGCTTGAGCAGCTCGTCCACCTGCGCAACGTACTTCGCGGTGGTGTCGTCGAGCTCCTTCTCCCCGCGACGGCCCTCGTCCTCGCCGACCTCGCCGTCCTTGATCAGCTTGTCGATGGTCTCCTTGGCCTTGCGGCGCACGGAGCGGATCGAGATCTTGGAGTCCTCGGCCTTGGTCTTGGCGACCTTGATGTACTCCTTGCGGCGATCCTGCGTGAGCTCCGGGAACACCACCCGGATGATATTGCCGTCGTTGCTCGGGTTGACGCCGAGGTCGGAGTCGCGGATCGCCTGCTCGATGTTGCGCAGCGCGCTCTTGTCGAACGGAGTCACCACGGCCATCCGCGCCTCGGGAACCGAGAACGAGGCCAGTTGGTTGATCGGGGTCAGCGCACCGTAGTAGTCCGCCACGATCTTGTTGAACATCGCCGGGTGCGCACGTCCGGTGCGGATCGCGGCAAAGTCTTCCTTGGCGACCAGGACGGCCTTCTCCATCTTCTCCTCGGCCTCGAGGAGGGTCTCTTCGATCACCACTTGCTCCTGCGTGTCTTGAGTAGGCCCGGCGTCAAACTGGGCCGGCGGAACCCTGTGTCGCGTCTTCCCCTGCACGGTGTCCGACCGGCAGGACTTTGTCTATCCCTCGAGGGACGTCCCCCGGGTCAGGCCCGGGTGCCCTGGTCGCTCACGAGCGTGCCGATCTTCTCACCCTTGACCGCCCGAGCGATATTGCCCTCGGCGAGCAGTTCGAAGACGAGGATCGGAAGAGCGTTGTCGCGACAGAGCGTGATGGCGGTGGCGTCGGCGACCTTGAGGTTGCGGGAGAGCACCTCGCCGTACTCCAGCGCGTCGAACTTCACCGCGTCGGGGTTGGTCTTGGGGTCGGAGTCGTAGACCCCGTCGACGCCGTTCTTGCCCATCAGCAGGGCCTCGGCGTCGATCTCCAGGGCGCGCTGCGCAGCGGTGGTGTCGGTGGAGAAGTAGGGCATGCCCATACCGGCGCCGAAGATGACGACGCGGCCCTTCTCCAGGTGGCGTACCGCGCGCAGCGGGATGTACGGCTCCGCGACCTGCCCCATGGTGATGGCGGTCTGGACGCGGGAGTCGATGCCTTCCTTCTCCAGGAAGTCCTGGAGGGCGAGGCAGTTCATCACCGTGCCGAGCATGCCCATGTAGTCGGAGCGGGCCCGGTCCATGCCGCGCTGCTGGAGCTCGGCCCCGCGGAAGAAGTTGCCGCCGCCGATGACGACCGCGATCTGAGCACCGTCGCGGACAACCGCGGCGATCTCGCGCGCGATTGCGTGTACGACGTCGGGGTCTACGCCGAGCCCCCCACCGCCGGCGAAGGCCTCGCCGGACAGCTTCAGCATGAAGCGCCCGGCATTCTTGACGTCGTGGTCGCTCTTGTCGTCGGCAGCCTGGTTGGCGTCCGCGCCCTTGTTCATGGAGATCTCCTCGTGCACATACGAAGAAGGCCATTGCCGTGGGTGCTGGTATCCCTGTCGGCAATGGCCTCCTCGTCAGATCTGCGGTCGTCCGGCGCGAGCGCGACCGGCGACTGCGTAAGGAACCCTAGCGGGCTCCCGTGTCGATCGCTTACCGGGTCAGATGCCGACCTTGATGCGCGCGAAGCGCGTCAGCGTGACACCGGCCTCGTCCAGGACCTTCTGGACGGACTTCTTGTTGTCGAGCGCGTACGGCTGGCCCAGGAGGGTGGCCTCCTTGAAGAAGCCGTTGACGCGGCCCTCGACGATCTTCGGGAGGGCGGCCTCGGGCTTGCCCTCGGCGCGCGTGGTCTCCTCGGCGACACGGCGCTCGGCCTCGACGACCTCGGCCGGGACGTCCTCACGGGAGAGGTACTTCGGCGCGAAGGCGGCGATGTGCTGCGCGACGCCCTTGGCGACCTCGGCGTTCTCCTTGTCGAGCTCGACGAGGACGCCGATCTGCGGCGGCAGGTCAGGCATGGTGCGGTGCATGTACGCGGCGACGTACCCACCGGTGAACTGCGCGAAGCGGTCCAGGACGATCTTCTCGCCGAGGTTGGCGTTGGCCTCGTCGACGTACGCCTGGACGGTCTTGCCGGGCTCGATCTCGGAGGCGAGCAGCGCCTCGATGTCGGCCGGGGAGGTCGCGGCGACGTGGGCGGCGAGAGCGCCCGCGACGGCCTGGAACTTGTCGCCCTTGGCGACGAAGTCCGTCTCGCACTTCAGCTCGACGATGACACCGGAGGTGCTGTCGTCCGAGATGAGGGAGACAACGGCGCCGTTCTCGGCGGAGCGGCCCTCGCGCTTGGCGACGCCCTTCTGGCCCTTGATACGCAGAGCCTCGACAGCCTTGTCGACGTTGCCCTCGGCCTCGTCCAGCGCCTTCTTGCAGTCCATCATGCCGGCGCCGGTGAGCTCGCGGAGCTTCTTGACGTCAGCGGCGGTGTAGTTCGCCATGTCCTTGAATCTCTCTCGAAAGTCGAAAGTCGAAGATCTACGGGTGAGCGGCGGGGGCCGGCGCTTGTGGCACCGTCCCCCGCCGTTCAACTACCGAACCTGTGCGGTCAGGCCTGCTCGGCGTCCGCGGCCGGCTTCTCGGCCTCGGCGGCCGGGGCCTCGGCAGCCGGAGCCTCAGCAGCGGGGGCCTCGGCAGCGGGGGCCTCGGCAGCGGGGGCCTCAGCAGCGGCCTCGGCCGGCTTCTCGGCCTCGTCGGCGGCCGGAGCCTCGGCGTCGTCGGCCTTCTTCTCGCCCTCGAGGAGGTCGCGCTCCCACTCGGCGAGCGGCTCGCCGGCGGCCTTCTCGCCCGGCTTGGAGTCACCGGTGGCGACACCGGAACGGGCGATGAGGCCCTCGGCGACGGCGTCGGCGATCACGCGGGTGAGCAGGGTGACGGAGCGGATCGCATCGTCGTTGCCCGGGATCTTGTAGTCGACCTCGTCGGGGTCGCAGTTGGTGTCCAGGATCGCGACGACCGGGATGTGGAGCTTGCGCGCCTCACCGACGGCGATGTGCTCCTTCTTGGTGTCGACGATCCAGACGGCGCTGGGCACCTTCTGCATCTCGCGGATACCACCGAGGGTCTTCTCCAGCTTGGCCTTCTCGCGGGAGAGGACCAGGAGCTCCTTCTTGGTGAGGCCGGACGCGGCCACATCCTCGAAGTCGATCTGCTCGAGCTCCTTCAGACGCTGAAGGCGCTTGTAGACGGTGGAGAAGTTGGTGAGCATGCCGCCCAGCCAACGCTGGTTGACGTACGGCATGCCGACGCGCGTCGCCTGCTCGGCGATGGCCTCCTGGGCCTGCTTCTTGGTGCCGACGAACATGATGGAGCCGCCGTGCGCGACGGTCTCCTTGACGAACTCGTAGGCGCGGTCGATGTACGACAGCGACTGGAGCAGGTCGATGATGTAGATGCCGTTGCGCTCCGTGAAGATGAATCGCTTCATCTTCGGGTTCCAACGACGGGTCTGGTGACCGAAGTGGACGCCGCTTTCCAGCAGCTCCCGCATCGTGACGACGGCCATGGCCGTATCTCCTTGGATTCTCGGTTATGTCCTGACGCCCCGACGCGCCGTGCCACAAGGGACCGAGGAGCGCGGCCACCGACCTGAAGGAGGTGTGGTGGCGGGGCGTGCGAAGTCGACCCGGTGACCCGGATCGCCAGAAGAAGTGTACGGGACCGGCGCGGTGCCGGGTGACGGCGCTGTCCACAACCGGTCAGTACTCCACAGATCGGGACCATGATCCACGCGGTTGCGGGGTTCCGCGGGACGGTCAGTGCCATGTACCGCTTGAGCCGCAGAACTCTCGTAGCTGTCGTCGCCATTGTCGTTGCCGTTGCCGTCGCCCTGCTCATTGTGGGCGCGCCCCCGGCGTCCGCCCTCGATCGCGACCGGAGCTGGCCGGTGGGGCCGCCGCGGCCCGTGGTCCTACGGGGCTGGGAGCCGCCGGACTCGGCGTACGGGCCGGGGCACCGCGGCGTGGATCTGCCCGCGCCGCCGGGGACCTTGGTGCGGGCGGCGGCGCCCGGCCGGGTCTCCTTCGCGGGCCGCGTCGCGGGCCGTGGCGTTCTCTCCCTCACCCTCACCGGTACGGGTGAACCGCCGCTGCGCACGACGTACGAACCTGTGCGCCCACTGCTCCCCGAAGGCGCGGAGGTGAGCGCCGGCCAGGTCGTGGCGACCATCGAGCCGGGCCCTTCGCACTGTGCGGCTGGCTGTCTGCACTGGGGGCTGCTGCGTGGCGCGGAGTATCTGGATCCACTGTCCCTGCTGCCGCCCTGGCTGCTGCGCCGTTCGCCGTCCCGGCTGCTGCCAGTGTTCGGTGTCCCGCCTCTTGAGGCGAGCGTCGCTCCGGTCGCCGCGCGGGTGGCCGCGCCGGTTCTGGCGGGGGCGTCCGGGACGGCGCTGCACGCGGCGTTGCTGCTGATCACGGTCGCGTTGACGCACCGGGGCCTGCGCCGGACGCGGGAGGCCGGCCAACCGGGCCCTCCCGGTCGGCGAGGGTCGTGCGGGGAGCCGGGTCCGCGAGGCCCTGCGGGGTCAGCCCTGCACGCCCCGCAGGGCCATCGACACTGCCGCCTCGGCGATCGCCGACGGGTCCTCCGCCGCGCCGATCTCGATGCGGCGCACCGCGGCGTCCACCACGCCCTGTAGCAGCATCGCCGCCAGCCGGGGCTGGTCGTGGCCCAGCTCGCCGACCGCCTCCACGATCATCGCGATCAGCCCGCCGTGCGCGGCGCGGATCTTCTCCCGCGCCCCGGCGTCCAGCTCACTCGCGGAGATCGCGACAACGGCCCGGTGGCGCCGGTCCCCGACGAGCTCCAGCTGCTGGCGTACGTACGCCTCGACCTTGCCCTCTGCCGTGTCGGCCTGCTGTATCGCGGTCTCGACCTCCGCCGCCCAGAGTGGGAAGTCGACCGCGCAGAGCTCCTCGACGACCGCGGCGCGCGAGCGGAAGTACTCGTAGACGGAGGACCTGGCCAGGCCCGTGCGCTCGGCGAGGGCGGGGAAGGTCAGCGCCTCCGTACCGCCCTCGGACAACAGGGAGCGCGCGGCGTCCAGCAGGGCGCCGCGCTGCATGGTCCGGTGCTCGGCCACGGAGGCCGCTCGAATCCTGGGCACGCCTCCACTCTACGGATGAGGCAGGGACGATTCAGCGTCAGCGTCCGACGTCGGCCAGCTTCGCCCGCAGCTGGAGCACCGACTTCGTATGGATCTGGCTGACCCTGCTCTCTGTGACACCGAGGACATTGCCGATCTCGGCGAGGGTGAGGCCCTCGTAGTAGTAGAGGGTGACGACGGTCTTCTCGCGCTCCGGCAGGGTGTTGATGGCGCGCGCGAGCAGCCGGCGCAACTCCCTGTCCTCGGCCACCTCGACCGGGTTGTCGGCGGCGGTGTCCTCGAGGGTGTCCATCAGGCTGAGCCGGTCGCCGCCCTCGCCGCCGACGTGCAGCAGCTCCTCCAGCGCGACGACGTTGGCCAGCGACAACTGACTGAAAACCACGTGCAGTTCCTCGACCGCGATGCCCATCTCGGCGGCGACCTCGCACTCGGAAGGTGTACGTCTCAGCTGTGCTTCGAGCGTGGCGTAGGCGCGCTCCACGGCTCTGGCCTTCTGCCGCACGGAGCGCGGGATCCAGTCCAGCGCGCGAAGTTCGTCGATCATCGCGCCGCGGATCCGGGTGATCGCGTATGTCTCGAACTTGATGGACCGTTCGATGTCGAACTTCTCGATGGCGTCGATGAGTCCGAAGACTCCGGAGGAGACGAAGTCCGCCTGTTCGACGTTGGGCGGCAGCCCGACGCTCACCCGGCCCGCGACGTACTTCACCAGCGGTGAGTAGTGCAGGATCAACTGCTCCCGCAGCCGCTCGTCACCCGTGGCCTTGTACGACCGCCACAACTCGTCGAGCGACGAGGGAGCGGGGGGCCGCACGGTGCCACGGGCAGCGGGTGGCACTGCCGCGCGGTCAGACCCGGAGGTGTGCTGGGGCATGCGTTGCCTTGAGCCGTTCTGCTGTGAGGGGGGAGGGGACGAGCGTCTGGGCCGGAATCGAGGTGAGCGTAGCGTGACTGCGGTGTTGCGGTGGGCGAAGGTCGGGGGAACGAACCTGTGCGGGTACCTGCCGTCGCCCATACCTTCGAACCAGGGCCGACGCCGCCGGCGCCGGCCCCTCAGGTGTCGCCAACAGGCCTGCAAAGGTCATCGCCATCACCTTTTCACCCGAATGCTCCAGGTCAAGGACCGCCTCGCCGCGCGTTCGAACCGCCGATCGCGGTGTGCGTCAACTGCCAGCCGTCCCCGTGCCGTTCCACGAAGCCCAGCGAGTGCAGTTCGTACAGCCTGCCGAGGGTCTCGTCGGTCGTCGTCCCGGCGCCGCGGGCCACCTGCTCCCCGCCGACCGCGCCACGGGCCGGAAGGGCCTCAAGAACCCGTGCGCTCATGGGATCCAGCAGATCCCTGGGGAGCACAGGACCGCGTCTGTCCGGTGCCAGATCGCCGATGCCGCCGACCAGCTCGGCCACTTCATCGGCATCGGTGACCAGCACGCCCTCACCGCGCAGGAGCTCGTGCACACCTGCCGAGAGCCCGCTGGTGGCAGGTCCTGGAACTCCCATCGTGAAGCGGCCGAGCTTCTGGGCGCTGCGCGCTGTGACCAGCGAGCCGCTGCGGTACTCGGCCTCCACGACGACGGTGCCCCTGGTCAGCGCGGCGATCACCCGGTTTCGCAGGATGAATCTGCTGGGCGTGGGATGGCCGCCCGGCGGCAACTCCCCGATGACCAGCCCCTGTTCCGCGATGCGCCCGATCAATTCGGCATGGCCGCGCGGATAGACGACATCGACACCGCAGGCGAGTACGGCGACGGTGGCCCCGCCCGCGGACAGTGCGCCGCGGTGCGCGGAGCCGTCGACCCCGAACGCCGCCCCCGACACCACGACCCAGCCGCGCTCCGCGAGCCCCGAACCGAGGCTCGCCGCCATGTGCGCTCCGTACGGCGTGCAGGCTCTGGCCCCGACGACGGCGACGGAGCGCAGCGCCCATTTCCGCAGGTCGGCCCCTCCTCGCGTCCAGAGTCCGATGGGTCTGGCGTCCCCGAGGTCGTCGAGCTGGGTGGGCCATTCCTGGTCGCCGGGGCAGATGAAGCGCCCTCCGACCGCGGCGACCGCCGCCAGATCCCGGTCCGGCTCGGCCGCAGCCGCCCGCATCCGATAGCCCGCCAGCCGCCGCGCCGTGGCTCCGGCGAGCGCCGCGTCCTCGTGCTCCGCGGAGGTGAGCCGCGCCAAGAGCTCCCTGGCCCCGAACTCGCGCAGCCACCGCCCGCCGTGCTCGTCGCCCGGCTCGATCACCCCCGTCAGCGCGGCCCGCGCGATCCGCTCCTGTTCCCCCGCGCCCGCCTCCGATTCGCGCATCAGAACCCTCCCCCGCCGGCCGGCATGGGCGCACCGCGCGAGATCCCGGTGCGCAGCTCCAGGGCCAGGTCCACGTCGTAGGCCTGCGGCCGGTCCCGTGCCGCCAGGTCTGCGATCGTCCACGCCACCCGCAGCACCCGGTCGATGCCGCGCGCCGTGAGCAGACCCCGCTCCAAGTCCCGCTCGGCCGAGGCCAGTGCCCCGGGCGCGACCAGCCAGCGCGTACGCAGCTCATGGCCCGGCACCTCGCTGTTGGCGCTCCAGGGGGTGTCCCGCAGCCGGGCCGCGGCGCGCTCCCTGGCCTCCCGGACCCGTGCCGCGACGGGCGTCGTCGGCTCGCCCCGGCCGCCCTGGCTGAGCAGTTCGCTGCGGCTGACGGGCTCGACCTCGACCCGCAGATCGACCCGGTCGAGCAACGGCCCGGACAGCCGCGCCTGATACCGCCTGATCGCCGACGGCGGGCACTCGCACCCCGCCCCCTGCAGGGTGTGCCGACCGCAGGGGCAGGGGTTGGCCGCGAGAACCATCAGAAAGCGGGCCGGCAACCGCACCACCCCCGCGCTGCGCGCCACCACGACGTGCCCCGACTCCAGCGGCTGCCGCAGGGCGTCCAGCGCCTTGCCCGAGAACTCGGGGGTCTCGTCGAGGAACAGCACGCCACGGTGTGCCAGCGACACCGCTCCGGGCCTCGGCAGCCCGTTGCCTCCGCCGACCAGCGACTGCATCGTCGCCGAGTGGTGGGGCGCGCAGTACGGCGGCGTACGCACCAGGGGCTCCCCCGGCGGCAGGATGCCCGCCACCGAGTGCACGGCCGTGACCTCCAGGGACTCCCGTCTGGTCAGCGGCGGCAGCACCCCGGGCAGCCGCTCCGCCAGCATGGTCTTGCCCGCACCCGGCGGTCCGTGCAGCAGCAGATGATGGCCGCCCGCGGCGGCGACCTCCAGGGCCGTGCGTGCCGCGCGCTGCCCGGCGACATCGGCCAGGTCGGGGCCGTCCGCCGGCTCCCTCGCCAGCCCCGTGCCCACCCCGGCGCCGGGCACCATGAGCCCGGCCAGCATGGGGTCCGGGCTGCCCTCCGGGACCGGCTCCTCCTCGGGCACCGGTTCATTGGTCAGTACGGCGATGAGCTGCCGCAGGCTCCGCACACCGAGGACCGAAACTCCCGGCACCAGTGAGGCCTCCCCCGCGGTCTGCTCCGGAACGACCACCTGCCGGTAGCCCGCCTCGGCGGCCGCGAGGACGGCGGGCAGCACCCCGCGCACCGGCCGCACCCGGCCGTCCAGGCCAAGCTCGCCGATCAGCACCAGATCGGCGATGTCCTTGGGGTCGATGCGCTCCGCCGCGCCCAGCACGGCACAGGCCACAGCAAGATCGAACCCGCTTCCGCTCTTCGGCACGGACGCTGGGCTGAGCCCCACGGTGAGCTTCTTCTGCGGCCACTCGGCGCCGGAGTTCACCACCGCCGCCCTGACCCGGTCCCGGCTCTCCACCAAGCTCTTGTCCGGTAGCCCCACCAGCGTGAACGCCGCCACGCCCGGCTCCAGGTCCGCCTGGACCTCGACCACCACGCCCTCGACGCCCACCAGCGCCACGGAACAGGAACGCGCGAACCCCATCAGGCCACCCCCCGCGCATGCTCGACGAGCGGTGCCCCGCGTCTGGGCAGCACCACACCCACCAGATCGATGCGCACCCCACCGGGCGGCGGTCCGCCGTGCCGCTCCAGCCAGCATTCGGCGAGCTGTCTCAGCCGCTCCGCCTTCGTCGGCGTGACCGCGGCCATCGGATGCTCGTACGGTCCGTACGTGCCGGCCCTGCGGGTCTTGACCTCGCAGACAACCACCGCGTCGCCGTCCCGGGCGACGATGTCGATCTCACC
>NZ_JBSFMS010000180.1:0-10248 GCF_053599675.1 Streptomyces sp. NPDC000880
CCGGCGTAGAGCAGCCGCGGGTCACCGCCGGGCAGGAACGCGGCGAAGACGTCGCCGTGCTCGACGGCTGACCGGGCCGCAGCCTCATCCGGCAGTTGCTTGACCCGCAGGGCGCCCGGCCGATGTCCGGGCAGCGCTTTTGCCACCGCCGACACCTCGGCCGTGGTGCCCACCGCCGCGACCGGCAGCCCCCGGGGCACCGGGGCGTGGAACGCGGCCAGGTACACGCTGATGAAGATCGCACCGGTCGCCACGGCGACCGCGACCGGCAGGAACACCGGTTGGACCCTCGCTAGCCACTGGCGCGGGGACAAGCCTTTCCGTCTCTGGGGAACAGAGACCTCATCGATCCGGAGCACAGGGGGGTGTATGTCAGGCATTTCTCTGTTCCTTGCTGGTGGAAATCAGACCCTGGCGTCGGAAGGAGCGACAACGAGGAGCACATCCGGAATGCCGGGTCATGGGCCGCCCGCCGGCCGACTGAATCTCACCGCCGCGGCACCCAGAAGCGGCACATTTAATTAGTTGCGCAACGAACTATACAGCGTGCCTGGTCAAGCAGGCAGGGTGGGCAGGAAAGTGACGCAGAGACCGCACCTTCGCGACGGCGGGTTCAGGCGTAGCGGGCGGATTGGGCCCATGGGGCCGTGTTTGAGGCAGGTGAGCCTCTCGTCCGAGCCCGGGGCCATGTTCCTCCGGTCGCAGAGCGTGACCCGTCGACCAGGTGCAGTCTCGCCGAGCGTCGATCGATCATGGTGGCCAGCCCGACACGGGCCACCGCTACCCGGGCAGGCGTCCTCCCCGGCGATGACCGCCACCAGGGTGTCCTGCCCCACAGCCGTATCGTCCGCCTCCGAGGCGAGGTCATTGGCCCACCCCCCACGTCGGCCACCGCGCGGCGCAGATCCCGCACCCGCGCATTGACCTGTGGTGTCTCTACCAGAGCGACATGGCCAGTACGCTCCGCGGCGAAACGTCCGGCCGCGGGTTGCACGCGCAGGTCATGGCTGGACAACGAGCTTGTGCGGTGCGCCCTGCTGGAGACGCTGCCAGGTCTGCTGAATCGCGTCCAGCCTGACGGTCTCCAGGTCCACCGTGAGGGCACCGTCAAGCGCGTGTCTGGTGAGCTGCTGGTACGCCGCTCGCCGCACGTCGACCGGGGCAACGACCACGCTGCTGCCGATGATGCTGATGTGCTTGTTCCGGAAGACCGGCGCCGCAAGTGGCGCCGTCGGGCCGGCGGCATTGCCGACCTGGACGAATCGAGCCCCCATGGTCGCGTGTTCGATGGCCCGGTTGACGATGTCACCCCACAGCAGGTCGACGATGACGTGGTAGCCCTCGGGTGCCGCTTCGGTCAGCGACGCATCGACCGCTGACGCCTCGCTGGTCCCGAGATCGAGCGTGGCGTCGGCTCCGTTCTTCATGGCCTTCTTCAGCGCGGCCGGATTCCTGCCCGCGATGACGACCCGCCCCGCTCCGAGGACCTTCGCGATCTGGACGGCGAGTTGGCCCACTGCTCCAGCGCCGAGGATCAGCACGGACTCCCCGCGCTGCAGGCCGCCGCGGCACTCAAGGGCCAGCCATGCTGCCAGTCCTGGGACGCCGAGTGCGGCCGCCAGTGCGGGATCGAGGTCCCGGGGGACGGGGAATGCGAATTCATCGGGCACCGGCACGTACTCGGCGAGGGTGCCGTATGGCTCGGGCGGGCTCATGAGGTAGCTGCGCGTTCCGTCGTCGAACTCCACGACCCCTTCGTAACCCGCGACGAACGGCGGCGCCGGTCGCCGGTGGGGCATTCCGCCACCGGCGATGACCAGGTCCAACGGGTTCAGCGCCGCAGCGACCAGGGTGCCGACGCGCTGACCGTTCGCCGGGGTGGGCTGGGGGAAGCCCGCGAGTACCGGAGCCTTGCCGAACTCATGGATTACTGCTGCCTTCATGTCTGTCCTTTGTCCTTTCTCACGCTGTGTAGCACTACGTCGAGTAGCAATGGGTTCGCGCGTAGGCGAGCACCGCGATGACGGGGGCGGAGGCGCTCTTGGCGCGGTTGCCCTCCGCCAGATGCGGGATCAGCCGCTCTTGCTCTTCCTGCGTACGCAGGAAGAGCACGCGCATGGGGTTGATGTTGGCCGATGTCGGTGGCCATTTGGCCAGTTCCCAGATGGCCCTGAGGGCCTCGTCGGGAACGGGCTCGTCGGTGAAGGAGTTCGCGGTGCGCGCGCCGGTGAACAGCAGACGGCGCGCTTCGGCCTCAAGGACGAGATGGTCCTCGTAGGGGTCGGGCGTCGGGGGTGTGTTCATCGTGAGGGTTCCGTTGCCGGATGTCTCTGTGGGGCTGATTCCTGGAAACGGATGGGGCCGGAGCGGCCGTCCCAGGGGTGGCCACTCCGGAAGATTGCGGGGTTGGTCAGGAGGAGTGGCGGGGCGCCGGGTGCACGAAGTGCTTGATCTCCTGGAACTCCTCCAGCGCGCGTTCGCCGTTGAGGCGCCCGACGCCGCTCTGCTTGAAGCCGCCCTCTTCCATCTGGTCGACGATGACGGCCCAGGTGTTGGTCCAGACGGTTCCGGCGTCCAGTTCGCGGCCGACCCGCAGCGGCCGGTCGACGTCACGGGTCCAGATACTGGCCGCGAGGCCGAACTCGGTGGCGTTCGCGCGGGCTATCGCGGCGGCTTCGTCGTCGAAGATCTCGAAGGTGGCGACCGGGCCGAAGATCTCCTTCTGGACGATCGGGCGGTCCACGTCCTCGACCTCTACGAGGCTCGGCCGGACAAAGGCGCCCGCGGCCAGCGGGCCGTCGGTGACCCGGCCGCCCCGGACGAGGATCTTGGCATACTCGGCCGCGTCGGCGACGGCCTGGTGCACACGGTCGGCGTTCGCCTGGTCAATGAGCGGACCCATCTCGCTGGCCGGGTCGTCGCCGGGACCGACCCGTACCGCTTCCAGGGCGGCGGAGAGCCGGGTGCGCAATTCGTCGGCCACACCCCGTTGGACCAGGATCCGGCTGCCGGTCATGCAGAACTGTCCGGTGAAGGTGGTGACCGCCTTGGCCAGCACCGGGACAGCGGCGTCCAGGTCGGCGTCGTCGAAGACGATCATCGGGGTCTTTCCGCCCAGCTCCAGGGACATTCCCTTCAGCGACGCGGAAGCGTCGGCCATGATGCTGCGGCCGACATGCGTACTGCCGGTGTAGCTGAGGACGTCCACATCGGGGCTGGCGACGATCAGCCGGGCACCGGCGCTGCCGGACTCGGTGAAGGCGTTGAAGACGCCCCGGGGCAGTGACGGGGTGCCGCCGATGATGTCGAACAGCAGGTGGTTGGTGAGCGCGGTCTGGCCCGGCAGTTTGAGGGCGACCGTGGCGCCTGCGGCCAGGGCCGGGGCGAAGGACCGGACGGAGAGGATGACCGGCGAGTTCCAGGGCGCGATCACTCCGGCGACGCCGGCGGGCTGGCGCAGGGTCATCGAGTACAGACCGGGCTTGACCTCGGACGCCCGGCCTGACTCGGTCAGGGCTAGGGCCCCGTAGTAGCGGATCTTGGAGATCGTCAGACCGACTTCCAGTGCGGCCTCGGAGCGGATCTTGCCGTTCTCCCGGGAGAGCAGGGCGATCAGTTCGTCCTGACGTGCGGCCATGCGATCGGCCATCTCGAAGAGGGCTTTGGCGCGCAGGTCGCGGTCGCGGGACCAGTCGCCGGCTTCGAAGGCCCGGCGGGCGGCGGCGATGGCGGCCCGCGCCTCGTCCGCGCCGCCGTCGGCGAAGGTGCCCAACACCTGTCCGGTGGCGGGATCGAGCGATTCGGTGATCGTGTCGGAGTCGGTCCAGTCGCCGTCGATGAAGTTGCGGGCGTGGACCGTGCCGGTGGTGGAGGACATGAGGGCTATCTCCTGGGAATCCGGAACATCTGAAGTGGGCGTCTTGTGGGTGTACGGCACCCATGTCTGTGGGGTGTGGCACCGGTGGGCGGCTTACGGGCCGGGATGGGTAACGCGGACGACGAGCTTGCCGACGGCCTCGTTGGCCTCCATCACAGCGTGCGCTTCACGGATCTGTTCCAGGCCGAAGACCTGGTGTACGGGGACGGTGAACTGTTCGGCCGCGATGGCGTCCAGGTAGTGCTGGAGCACCGGCGCGGGGAGGTCGGACGCGTCGCCGGCGTAGGCGGTGAGCCGCACGCCGTTGGGGAGGTAGGCGTGGGGGAAGAAGTCGGGCACCATCCACTGGTGCGACACCATGCCGGTGCTGCTGACGGTGCCGTGGACCCGTGCGGCGCGCAGGGAGTCGCGCAGGGTGGGCGTGCCGACGAGTTCCAGCACGGCGTCGACGCCGCCGGGGACCAGTTCGCGCACCCGGCCGGCGATCTCGCCGCCGTCCAGGATCGGATGATCCACGCCGTGGGACGCCAGGGCGTCGAGCCGGTCGGCCCGGCGGGTCGTGGCCAGGACGGTCGCCCCCATCTCCTTGGCGATGGCAGTGGCCGCCAGGCCCACGGATGAGGTGCCGCCGCGGATGAGTAGCGTCTGCCCCGGCCTGAGGTCGAGGCCGACCGTGAGGGAGCCGTAAGCGGTCTGGAGCATCTCCGGGAGAGCCCCCACCGTCTCCCAGGGCAGGTCCGTGGAGATGGGGATCACCTGCCCGGGGGGAACGACCGTGTACTCGGCGTAGCCGCCGTCGAACGTGCGCCCCATTCCTCCCATCATCGCTACGACTTGCTGACCGGGCCGGAATCGCGTTCCGGGCGCGGCGTCGACAACGCCGACGGCCTCGATACCGGGGACGCGGGGGAAGGTGACGCCTTCGGACAGCCCGAGGCGCAGATACAACTCGGAGCGGTTCAAGCCGAACGCCTCGACCCGGATACGGACCCACCCCTCGCCGGGCTCGGGCAGGGGCAGCTCGCGCAAATGCAGCGATGCAGGGGGGCCGGGACGGTCAAGCTGGACGGCCCGCATGGTGGTGCTCATCCGCGTTCCTCCAATGACTCTTGTCGTCTCCGCCCGCATGCACGCCTGGACATTCGGAGACATGGTGGTCAGGTGGCCGGCGGACGCCCTGCGGGCGTGGCCGTCCGGCACAGGTGAGACCGGACAAACGCTGCTGGCCGGACGGCTCTTTGCCAAGGCCAGTGAAACACGAATCTAGTTCGTTCCACAACGAACCACAATACCTCCAGCGTCGTCACAGGGGCAGGCATCCCCGAAGCGGCATCGGCAGCTCATGAACCAAAGTCGCACCGCTTGACCCACAGCCGAAGGCGTGTTTATCTTCGTTGCAGAACGAACTATATGGTGGCTTGCCGGCAGCCCGCCGGTGCCCGCTGTTCGTTCGGTTCCGTTCCACGCCGCCGCGAGCGGCCGATGGATCACCACCCCCGCCGGCGGGCCGTTCGTGCCCGTGCGGGAGCGCATCCGGTTTGGAGAATTGGTCATGGTGGCAGCAGAGGACTCCTCCTCCCCGCGCACGCACAGCGATCCCGGCCCGTCGGCCGCCGCCGTCAGGGCCGCGGTGGTCCGGGAGAAAGGCGGCCCGTTCGTGTTCGAGGACCTCATCCTTGACACCCGGCTCCGCCCCGACGAGGTACTCGTCAAGGTCGTCGCCACGGGCGTCTGCCAGACCGACATCCACGTACGGGACCAGGCACTCCCGGTCCCCCTGCCCGCGGTGCTGGGCCACGAGGGTGCGGGGATCGTCGAGCGGGTCGGTGACGCGGTCACCACGCTCACCCCCGGCGACCGGGTGGTGATGTCCTACCAGGCGTGCGGCCACTGCAAGCCGTGCCTCAGCGGCAACCCCGCCTACTGCGCGTACTCCTTCCCGCTCAACTTCGGCGGCTCCCGCCCCGATGGCTCCAACGCGCTCAGCGCCGACGGAGAGGAGATCCACGGCCACTTCTTCGGGCAGTCGTCCTTCGCCACCCATTCCCTCGCCACCGAGCGCAATGTCGTCAAGGTCGACGAGGAGGTGCCGTTGGAGCTGCTCGCACCGCTGGGCTGCGGCCTGCAGACCGGCGCGGGCGCGGTGCTCAACTCACTCAAGGTCCCGGCCGGGGCATCCGTCGTGGTCATCGGCACCGGAACCGTGGGCCTCGCCGCCGTCATGGCGGCCAAGGTCGCCGGAGCGAGCCCGATCATCGCGGTCGACATCGTCCCCGAAAGGCTCGACCTCGCCCGGGAGCTGGGCGCCACCCACACCATCAACGCCCGGGACGAGGACACCGCCGCGCGGATCGCGGAGATCACCGGCTCCGGCGCGGACTACGTCCTGGAGATCACCGCGCGGCCCGAGATGCTCACCCTCGCCGTCGACGCGCTCGCCCCGCTGGGCACCGCCGCCCTCATCGGCGGGGCCCCCGCCGGAGCCCAAGCGCCCGTGAACATGAACGCGCTGCTCGGCGGGCGGACCGTACGAGGCATCGCCCAGGGCGACTCCATCCCCCAGTTGTTCATCCCCCAGCTCATCGACCTCTACAAGGCCGGACGGTTCCCCTTCGACCGGCTCATCGCCCACTACGGCTTCGACGACATCAACCAGGCCGTCACCGACACGCGGACAGGGGCTGCGATCAAGCCCGTGCTGCGCACCGGGCAGTAGCGGCACACCACCCGCACCATTCCCGGACTCCGGGAGTGCGGCACCACCGGCTCCGCACTCCCGCCTTCACTCACAGGGGAGTAGCGGCACACCACCCGCGCCATCCCCGGACTCCGGGAGTGCGGCACGCCATCACCGGCCACGCCCTCCCACCTACACCCACACCACAGAGGACAACGCATCATGAACGACTACCAGAAGCCCGGCACTCCCACCGACCGCCACCAGCTCGGCGCGGCGGGCATGCCGCTCAACACCCTCGCCGACTACCGGCCGATACCGGCGGACGGTTACGGCGCTCTGTTCCTGCCCGACCGGCTGGCCAAGGGCTATCACGTCGAGGAGATCAACGACGGCGCGTACTACGTGACCTCGGGGGCGTACGACACGATGTTCGTGCGCACCGGCAACGGGGTTGTCGTGGTGGACGCCCCGCCGCTGCTGGGTGAGAACCTCAACCGGGCCATCGCGGAGGTCACCGACGAGCCCGTCACCCACCTCATCTACAGTCACTGGCACTCCGACCACATCGGTGCCGCCGGCATCTTCGCTGCCGACAAGCCCAAGGTCATCGCGCATGACTACACCCGCGAGATGATCCAGCGCTGGCCGGACCTCGGCGGCGAGCGGGGACTGCCCGTGCCCACCGACACCATCACCGAGAGCGAGACTCTCGACGTCAACGGCGTCCGGTTCAACCTCGACTACCACGGCGTCAACCACACCCCGGGCAATATCTTCATCTACGCGCCCCAGCAAAAAGCCCTCGCGGCGATCGACATCATCAGCCCCGGATGGAGCGCCTTCAAGCACTGCGACGCCTCCGAGAACATCCGCGGCTGGGCCGAGGCCCACGACTGGATCCTCGATTACGACTTCAAGGGCGTCGTCTCCGGCCATGTCAACCGCTACGGCACCCCGGAGGACGCCAAGGCGTCACGGGACTACACCAACGACATCGTCGAGTTCTCCAAGGAAGCCCTCGACCATGGCCAGGAGTTCGAGTACATCGAGCGCATCGGGTTCAGCAACGCCTGGGTCCTGTGGGAGAACTACTTCAACGAGATGACCAACTACGTCACGAAGAAGACCCTGGAGAAGGTCACCGACAACGGCCAGACCTGGGCCCAGCGCCTCTCCGGCGCGGACGTCATGACCAAGTACCACGCCTACTCCGTCCTGGAGGCCCTGCGCCTGGAGTACGGCATGGTCACCGGCTTCGAGAAGCTGATCCTCCCCCAGCCCCGCGCCTGAGCACACCGGGACGGGGAGTACGGGTCGGGCCCGGGCAGAGTTGCTCTGCCGGGCCCGACCTCTTCCCGGAAGTCTTGGATATGATTCGTTGCGAAACAAACTTTTCGGAGGGGGCCATGAGCCTGAAGAACGGAAACGAAGCGGCCGAGGCCCCGGCGCCCGGCGTCCGCCAGGACACGCCGAGAGGGGCCTCACCGGCCCGCCCGCTGAACCGCGCCGAGCGGGCCGCCTGGCTCGGACTGCTCTCCACCCATCTGCGGCTCCTGCGCACGCTCGACACCGAACTCGTGGCGGCCGAACGCATCCCCATGTCGTCGTTCGAGGTCCTGCTCACCCTTGCCGAGGCACCCGAGGGCCGCCTGCGGATGAAGGACATCGCCGCCTCCCTGCTGATCAGCCGCAGCGGACTCACCCGCATCGTGGACGACCTCGAACGCCAGGGCTTCGTCGAACGGCGCAAGTGCCCCACCGACGCCCGCGGCTTCGACGCCGTCCTGACCGACGCCGGCACCAAGGCGTATCGCCGCGCCCGCAAGGTCCATCTCACCAACCTCCGCAGCGAGTTCCTCGACAAACTCACGCAGGAGCAGCTCACGGCACTCAGCGAAATCTGGCGCACGGTCGGCTTCGACCAGTCCGCCAACACCTGCTGACCCGCCGCGCCGCGCTGACCGGCCTACCTACCCGGCCGCCCAAGGCGGCCGTCCACTCACGGAAAGTCACCACACCCTCATGACCGACTACGGACACGACCTGCGGTTCGGCGCATTCCTGACGCCGACGGCCGAGGGGCACGACGACCTCATACGCCTGGCCACCCTCGCGGACCGGATCGGGATGGACCTCATCGGCATCCAGGACCATCCCTACCAGCCCGCGTTCCTCGACACCTGGACCCTGCTGTCCCACCTGGCGGCCCGGACCGAGCGCGCGACGCTGTTCCCCGCTGTCGCGAACCTGCCCCTGCGCCCCCCGGCCGTCCTGGCCAGGTCGGCGGCCACACTGGACATCCTCAGCGGCGGCCGTGCCGAACTCGGCATCGGGGCAGGCGCGTTCTGGGACGCGATCGCCTCACTCGGCGGCCCCCGCCGCACACCGGGTGCAGCAGTCGATGCGCTGGACGAAGCCATCACGGTGATCCGGTCGATGTGGTCACCGGGGTCTGCAACGGACTTCGAGGGTCGCTACTACTCCCTTGAGGGAGCCCGCCCCGGCCCTTTCCCCGTACACCCCATCGGCATCTGGATCGGCTCGTACAAGAAGCGCATGCTGGAACTCACCGGCCGGCTCGGAGACGGCTGGCTGCCCTCGTCGATGTACGCGCCCCCGAGCGAGCTGACAGGCATGAGCCGCACCATCGACGACGCCGCCCACGCGGCGGGCCGCGACCCCGCCGCCATCCAGCGCATCTACACCGTCACCGGACGCTTCTCCCGCCTCGCCTCGGACGGCTTCCTCACCGGCCCCCCCGAGCTGTGGGCGCGGCAGCTGACCGAACTCGCCCTCACCCAGGGGATGAGCGGCTTCGTCCTGGCTCCCTCCACAGCGGACGCCGAGCGCGATCTGCGGACCTTCGCCGAAGAAGTCGCCCCACTGGTCCGAGACGCCGTGAGCGCCGCCCGCGGCGGCACATCCCCCGCCGCGCCCAAGGACGCATCCGTGGACTCCGCGGCTTTCGCCGACAATGACGGCCAGGACCGACAGCAGGCACCCGAGCGCATCGACCTCTGGTCCGCCGACCCCCTGAGCGAATCGAGCAGGCCCCGCGCCCCCAAGCAGCAGCTGACGGCGGGCCGTCCCGGCAGCACGGGCACCCGCCTGGTACTCATCCACGACAACCTGCGCCAGGAGATGCGGCAGATCCGGGAGGCGGTCGCACAGGTGGCGGCCGGCCAGCAGGACGCCGCCACGGCCCGCTCAATGATCAACAGCCTCACGCTGCGCCAGAACTACTGGACCCTCGGAACGTTCTGCACCGCCTACAGCCGCACCCTCACCACCCACCACACCATCGAGGACCAGTTCATGTTCCCCGAGCTCCGTAAGAAACAGGAATCACTGGGACCTGTCGTCGAACAACTGGAACACGAGCACGAGGTCATCGCCGAGACACTGGCCCGCCTCGACGCCGCCCTGGTCACCCTCGTCCAGGACGACAGCCAGATGAGCGCGGTCCAGGACCTCGCCCAGCTGCTGGACCGCATCCTCAGCTCCCACCTCGGCTACGAGGAAGAGGAACTGGTGGAGCCGCTGGACCGGCTGGGCATCAACGTCTGACCCGCCGGCTCACCGGGACCGGCGGGACAGCTTCTGCCCCCGGCGGTCCCGGCCTCTGTTGCGTTCAAGGAGCAGCAGGCCGCCGACAGCGGCCACCGCCCACGCGGCCAGGATCACCACACCG
>NZ_JBSFMS010000181.1:0-10243 GCF_053599675.1 Streptomyces sp. NPDC000880
CTGTTGTCGCCGGGGGGATTAAACATGTAAATCGGGGGGTGTTTCCCAGGTGTTTTGTCTTTGTGAATTTCCCCCCCCGGGGGGGGGGGGGGGGGGCCCCCCCCCCCCCCACCCCGTCAAGCAGAGCTTATGGCTCAGGCCTCCGCGGCCTCTTCGCCCTCGCCCTCGGCCTCGGCGGTCGGCTCCTCGGCCTGCGCGGCCAGGACCTGCAGGACGACGGTGTCGTCCTCGACGGCCAGGGTCGTGCCGGACGGCAGCGGCACGTCCTTGGCGAGGATGGAGTCGCCGGCCGCGAGGCCCGCGATGGAGACCGTGACGGACTCGGGGATGTGCGTGGCCTCGGCCTCGACCGGCAGGGCGTTCAGCACGTGCTCGACCAGGTAGGCACCCGGGGCCAGCTCGCCCTCGGTGTGCACGGGGATCTCGACGTTGACCTTCTCGCCGCGCTTCACGATGAGCAGGTCGATGTGCTCCAGGAAGCCCTTGATCGCGTCGCGCTGCACGGCCTTCGGAATGGCCAGCTCGGTCTTGCCCTCGATGTCCAGGGAGATCAGAACGTTGGAAGTACGCAGGGCGAGCAGCAGCTCGTGGCCCGGCAGCGTGATGTGGACCGGGTCGGAGCCGTGACCGTACAGAACACCGGGAACCTTGTTCTCGCGGCGGACGCGACGGGCCGCACCCTTGCCGAACTCGGAACGGATCTCGGCGGCGAGCTTCACCTCGGACATGTGCACTCCTCGTATTGCGATAAGAACTCTGGTGGCGGTCACCCGGCCACGACAGGCCTGCTACGAAGAGCGCGTCGATAACGGACCGCCGCACCGAAAGTGCGGCCTCCCTCGCCGAGCAACTCCGGCAGTCTACTCGGAGTGCCGCGAGCCACCCAATTCGATCAAGGGATGTGCCGAACTCGGCCACCGGCCGGGCATGAGAAAGAGCATGAGAAAGGGCCGTTCCCAGTGGGAACGGCCCTTTCTCGTACGTCCTTAGCTCTGCTCCTCGAAGAGGCTCGTCACCGAACCGTCCTCGAACACCTCACGCACCGCACGCGCGATCGTCGGCGCGATCGACAGCACCGTGATCTTGTCGAGCTCCAGGTCGCCCGGGTCGGGCAGCGTGTTCGTGAACACGAACTCGCTCACCTTGGAGTTCTTCAGACGGTCCGCCGCCGGCCCGGACAGGATGCCGTGCGTCGCCGTCACGATCACATCCTCCGCACCGTGCGCGAACAGCGCGTCCGCGGCGGCGCAGACGGTGCCACCGGTATCGATCATGTCGTCGACGAGGATGCAGACGCGGCCCTCGACCTGACCCACGACCTCGTGGACCGTCACCTGGTTGGCGACGTCCTTGTCGCGGCGCTTGTGGACGATCGCCAGCGGGGCGTCGAGCCGGTCGCACCAGCGGTCGGCGACGCGCACCCGGCCGGCGTCGGGGGAGACGACGGTGAGCTTGTCGCGGTCCACCTTCGCGCCCACGTAGTCGGCGAGCACCGGCAGCGCAGAGAGATGGTCCACCGGGCCGTCGAAGAAGCCCTGGATCTGGTCGGTGTGCAGATCGACCGTGAGGATGCGGTCGGCGCCCGCGGTCTTCAGCAGGTCGGCGATCAGCCGAGCCGAGATCGGCTCGCGGCCACGGTGCTTCTTGTCCTGACGGGCGTAGCCGTACGACGGGATGATCACGGTGGTGCTCCGGGCGGAGGCCCGCTTCAGAGCATCGATCATGATCAGCTGTTCCATGATCCATTTATTGATGGGAGCCGTGTGGCTCTGGATCAGGAAGCAGTCCGCGCCGCGCGCCGACTCCTGGAAGCGGACGTAGATCTCGCCGTTCGCGAAGTCGAAGGCCTTCGTCGGCACCAGGCCGACACCCAGCTGGTGTGCGACCTCCTCGGCCAGCTCGGGGTGGGCGCGGCCGGAGAAGAGCATCAGCTTCTTCTCGCCGGTCGTCTTGATCCCGGTCACAGCACTGTCTCCTCAGACGTGTCCTCTGGCCACGGGTGTACTGAACGTGAGCCAGCCGAATTTGTGTGCACGTATCACGGTACGCCGAGATTGGCGCACCGGTTTCCGGTCAGTTCCCTTCGGCGACCTGTTCCGTTACCACCTGGGCTGCCTGCGCGGCGGCGCTTCCGGGGCGCTTTCGAGCCACCCAACCCTCGATATTCCGCTGCTGGCCGCGGGCGACGGCCAGCGAACCGGCCGGTACATCCTTGGTGATGACCGAGCCCGCCGCGGTGTACGCGCCGTCCCCGATCGTGACGGGTGCCACAAACATGTTGTCCGAGCCAGTCTTGCAATGTGAGCCGACCGTGGTGTGGTGCTTGGCCTCGCCGTCGTAGTTCACGAACACGCTCGCGGCGCCGATGTTCGTGTAATCGCCGATCGTCGCGTCGCCGACGTAGGACAGATGCGGCACCTTCGTGCCCTCGCCGATCGTGGCGTTCTTCATCTCCACGTACGTACCGGCCTTGGCCTTCAGACCGAGCCGGGTGCCGGGACGCAGATACGCGTACGGGCCGACCGACGCCGACTCCCCGACCTCCGCGCGGTCCGCCACCGTGTTGTCCACCCGCGCGCCCGCGCCGACCGTGGTGTCCGTCAGCCGCGAGTTGGGGCCGACTTCGGCGCCCTCGGCGAGATGGGTCGCGCCCAGCAACTGCGTCCCGGGGTGCACGATCGCGTCCCGCTCGAACGTCACCGTCACATCCACGAGCACCGACGCCGGGTCGACGACCGTGACGCCGGCCATCATCGCCCGCTCGAGCAGGCGCTCGTTGAGCAGCCTGCGCGCCTCGGCCAGCTGAACGCGGTTGTTGATGCCCAGGATCTCCCGGTGGTCGCCGGCGACGGATGCCCCGACCCGGTGACCGGCCTCACGCAGGATGCCGAGGACGTCGGTGAGGTACTCCTCGCCCTGGCTGTTGTCCGTACGCACCTTGCCGAGCGCGTCCGCGAGCAGCTGCCCGTCGAAGGCGAAGACCCCGGAGTTGATCTCCCGGATCGCGCGCTGCTCCTCGGTGGCGTCCTTGTGCTCGACGATCGCGGTCACGGTGCCGGTGACGCTGTCCCGCACGATCCGGCCGTAGCCGGTGGAGTCCGGCACCTCGGCGGTCAGCACGGTGACGGCGTTGCCGTCGGCGGCGTGCGTCGCGGCGAGCGCCGTGAGCGTCTCGCCGGAGAGCAGGGGAGTGTCGCCGCACACGACGACGACGGTTCCCTCAGGGGTCCGGCCGAGCTCCTCGAGGGCCATCCGGACGGCGTGCCCGGTGCCGTTCTGCTCGGCCTGGTAGGCGGTGCGGGTGCCGGCGTACTGCTCGGCCAGATGGCCCTTGACCTGCTCACTCGCATGGCCGACGACGACGACGAGGTGCTCGGGGTCCAGCTCGCGGGCGGCGGAGACGACATGTCCGACGAGCGAGCGCCCGCAGATTTCGTGCAGGACCTTGGGGGTCTTCGACTTCATGCGGGTGCCCTCACCCGCTGCGAGGACGACGACGGCTGCCGGGCGGTTGGCGCTCACGGGTATGCCCTTCGGCTTCGGGTGGTGGACATCCGAAGGATACCGGGGGGTTTCGCATATGAAATAAGGGCGGGTCCTGACCGTGGAGGTCAGGACCCGAACTGCGAAGCTCCCCCGCCAGGACTCGAACCCGGACAGATGGCACCAAAAGCCACAGTGCTGCCAATTACACCACGGGGGATGGGATGCGGCTAAACCGGACATTAGGTCAGGTTGCCGGATCGGCACCCAACACTATGCCGTACCAAGCGCCTTCCATGCGACGGTAGTGATCGGCGCTCTTGGTGACGCGGCGAAGCGCAAGCGCTCGCCTGGGACATGGAGCAGGTCGGGTCACCGCAGACAGAGCTTGCACTCCCCGGAAAATGAGTCGCACCCGCCCGTAGGCTGGAAGGCATGACCACAACGGGGGCACACCAGGACGGCACGGGCACGACCACCCGTAGCCGGCTGTGGTGGGGACGGCGGCGCAGTGCCGCCTTGGATGTGGGGCTGGGGCTCGTCTCCGCCTTCGAGTGCGCTCTGGAGGGTGTGGCGTTCGCGGACAAGGCCGCGATTCCTGTGCCCGTCGGGGTGATGTTCGGGCTGGTCGTCGGGTCCGTGCTGGTGCTGCGGCGGCGGTGGCCGATCGCCGTGGTGCTGGTGTCGATCGCGACCACGCCCGCCGAGATGGGCTATCTGATGGGCGTCGTCGGGCTATACACGCTCGCCGCGTCCGATGTGCCGCGCCGGATCACCGCGACGCTCGCCGGGATGTCGCTGGCCGCGACGCTGATCGTGTCGTACGTGCGGATACGCCAGGACGTGCTGTCCGCGGACTTCAATCCGGAGCCCGGCGCCTGGTACGTACCGACGATGGCGGGCTTCATGTCGCTCGGCCTGACCGCGCCGCCCGTGCTGTTCGGTCTCTACATAGGGGCCAGGCGCCGGCTGATGGAGAGTCTGCGGGAGCGCGCGGACAGCCTGGAGCAGGAGCTGTCGCTGCTGGCCGACCGGGCCGAGCAGCGGGCTCAGTGGGCGCGTACGGAGGAGCGGACCCGGATCGCGCGGGAGATGCACGACGTCGTGGCGCACCGGGTGAGCCTGATGGTGGTGCACTCGGCCGCGCTGCAGGCGGTGGCGCTCAAGGATCCGCAGAAGGCCGTGAAGAACGCCGCGCTGGTGGGGGACATGGGCCGGCAGGCGCTGACCGAGCTGCGCGAGATGCTCGGCGTGCTGCGGGCGGGCGAGGACGAGCAGCGGGCTGCGAAGCCGGTGCCGCTGGTGGCGGTGGGGGTTGCCGCGGCCGCCGCTGCGGCCGCCGCCGAGGACGGGCCGTGTCTCGCCGACCTGGAGGGTCTGGTCGGTCAGTCACGGCAGGCCGGGATGGTGGTCGAGCTCGTGGTCCAGGGTGAGGCGCGGGAGTACGCGCCGGAGGTCGAGCAGACCGCGTACCGCGTGGTCCAGGAGGCTCTGACGAACGTCCACAAGCACGCGGCCGGCGCGAAGGTGATGGTGCGGCTCGCGCACCGCGAGGCCCAGGTCGCCATGCAGGTGGAGAACGGCGCTCCGGACGCCGACGGTGCGCCGACGGCCGCGAGGCTGCCGAGCGGTGGCAACGGCCTGGTGGGGATGCGGGAGAGGGTGCTTGCGCTGGGCGGGGTGTTCGTGTCCGGGCCGACCGACGTGGGCGGCTTCCGGGTGTCGGCGGTGCTGCCGGACCGGGACGGGTACATCGAGCGGCAGCTCTGACCTGTACTGGTCAGCCCCGGTCAGCCCCGGGCTCAGCCGAGCGTGAGCCGGGCCGGCAGGGCGCCCGTGACCAGCGTGGCGAGCGCCTGGTCGATGTCCGGGCCGAGGTACCAGTCGCCGGTGTGGTCGAGGCTGTAGACCCGGCCCTCGACGTCGATGGCCAGCACCGCCTGGTTGTCGCCCTCCTCCCCGAGCGGGGAGATCTCGGTGTCCAGCGCGCGCCCCAGATCGGCGAGGGTGCGGGCGAGGTGGAGCCCGGCCAGCGGGTCGAAGTGCACGGGCGTGGGGGCCGTCTGCCGGCCGGGGCCGGGGGCGGTGACGCGCAGTCCGCCGAATTCCGCCCAGGCTTCGACGGCCGCGGGGAACACCGCGTGCTGGTGGCCGGCCGGTGAGGTGTACGCGCGCAGCGTGTCCGCCCAGTGCTCGGCCAGCTTTATGTCCCAGCGGCCGGGCTGCCACCCCGCCTCGCGCAGGGCGGCGTCGACCGCGACCGGGAACCGGGTGGTGCTGAGGTGGTCGGGCATCGGTGCGGGTTCAGCCGTTCTCGGGTGCGGTCGGGTCGACGGGGCGTACCCCGAAGTGGTCGAGCATCGCCGTGCAGGAACGGCAGGGTGGTGCGTAGCTGCCGTGCAGCGGGTCGCCGTCCTCGCGGATGCGGCGTGCGGTGAGTTTCCCCTGTTTGAGTGCCCGCCGCGCCTCGCTGTGGGTCAGCGGTTTGCGCTGGGCCCGTTTTGAGCGCTGCGATTCGGCGGCGGTGAGATGGCGCGAGAGCAGGATCGCTTCGGGGCAGCGGCCGGTGAAGCGTTCGCGCTGGCCGCTGGTGAGGGTGTCGAGGAAGTCCTGTACGAGCGGGTGGAGCACGGGCGGCTGGTCGCCCTTTCCCGCGGTGCAGGTGAGGGTCTCGCCGCGGACGGAGAGGGCCGCGGCGACGGTGGGCAGGATGCCGTCGCGGCGGTGGTTCAGGGCGGGCGGGCGGTGGGCCTCGGTGCTGCTCCAGCGGAGGCGTGGATCGCCTGAGGTGCCAGGCGTGCTTGGTTGCGCTGTGTGCATGGTGTTGTTGTCCCCTCCCCCTGCACTCCCCCGATTGCGTTACAGCCTGCCAAATGGGCTGGGGGGTGCGGAAGCTGGGGCACTGAAACGTGTCGACCCGTCGGCAAACGGTCACTCGTTTGTGACTGTTCGTGACGGAAGTGGAGCGTCCGTTCTCCCTATTGCCCCACCGCATAGGCTGTCCTGAACCAGCCGGAACGCAGCAGGGGGCATACCGCCATGACGACAGGTCGGCAAGGGCTGGGGGCACCTCCCGGCCCCCGGGCCGGGGGACGAACCGCGCCACCGAACGCGGCCTACGCCGGGCAGGTCGTGAACTTCCCGGACCCGGTCCGGGCATCCCGCCACCCCAGAGGTGTGCGCGTGGACGAGAACGGCTATCCGGACTTTTCGCCGTACGCGCGTGCCGCCGCGCAGATTGCCGAGCCCCCGGAGGGCTTTGGCGTCGACGAACTGCGGCTCACCGACTACGTATCGGCGAATGCGGCGTTGCACGCCGACAGCCATGCGCTGTGGGCCACGATTCCCGCGGTCGCCACGCCGCACGGCTGGACCTGGCACCACGTGCCGGGCACCCGCCGTCTCGAACTGGTCCCGGTCGAGGTGAAGGCGCTGCTGCGGCACCACGGCGGCCTGGCGACGACGCTGGTGGACCAGGGCAAGCGGGGCACCCGGCCGCTGCAGGAGACCCGGCCCGCGCACTTCGGCCTGCCCAAGGGCGTGGTGTCGGTGACGGAGCATCAACTGCTCGGCGTCGAGGAGGACCTGGGTTACCGGCTGCCGGGCGCCTACCGTTCCTTCCTCAAGGCGGCGGGCGGCTGCGCCCCGGTCGGGGCGGCGCTCGACGCCGAGTTGGGGCTGCTGGTCGACCAGCCGTTCTTCACAGTGCGGGACGAGGCCGGGGTCAATGACCTGGTGTACGTCAACAAGTGCCTGCGGGACCACCTGACCAAGGACTACCTGGGCGTCGCGTTCGTCCAGGGCGGGATCCTGGCGGTGAAGGTCAAGGGCTCGGCGATCGGCTCGGTGTGGTTCTGCGCGTACGACGACGCACGGGACCAGGACGGCTGGAACGTGCAGGAGCGCGTGGAGCGGCTGCTGCTGCCGTGCGGCGACGACTTCGACGGTTTTCTGCAGCGCCTGGCGGGTAATCCGCCGGAGCTGGAGACCGTGGCGAACCTGATGGTGGACGGCGGCTTTGCGCACGCCGTCCCGATCTCGGACGAGGGGTGACGGTCCGATGGTGACCTTCGCGCAGGCGCAGGAGCGCGCGGAAGAGTGGGTCAACGGTGATGTGCCCGCGTATCAGCACCGTGAGGTGCGGGTGCGGGAGTTCGAGCTGGGCTTTGTTCTCTGGGCGGAGGACCGCGAGTCAGGCGCCCGTTCCGATGGCGGGCAGCAGCGGTTGGTGATCGCCCGCGACAGCGGTGAGGCGACGCTGTGGCCGGGATTGCCGGTGGGTGAGGTGATCCGCCGGTACGAGGAGGAGTACGGGGTCCAGGAGAAAGCCGCTGCCGCGCCCGAGCCGCCGCAGCGCATCGACCTGAATCAGACGTCGTTCCTGTTGAGCCCGCCGGAGTGGCTCCAGGAGGCGGCGGACAAGCTGGGGATCCCGGACCGGCGGTCGCCGGAGTCCGGCGCGGTGGCTTCGGGTTCGGGGGCGGCTGCCTCCGACGCGCCGGCGGGTGCGGGTGCGGGTGCGGGTGCGGTTGCGGGTGCGGGCGCGCCGTCGGCCGGGGCCGACTGGTCGGCCCCCGCTGCCGCTTCGGGCGCCACCGGCCCCAACGCGTCGCTGGCGGGCGGAACTTCGTCCGCCGCCGGGTCGGCGTGGCCCGCGGCCGGGTCTTCGGGCGGCGACGCCTCGCGCGGGGGGTCGCTGTGGCCCAGCGCCGGTGGCGGCGACTACGAGCCGACGGAATCCGACGGTGTGCCCGCCACGCCGTCCGGGGCCGCTGCGTGGACGGACACCAGCGCCGCCGGATCGGACGACGCCTCCGTGCCGCTGCCGGCCACGGTGTTCGCGCCGCCGATCTCCGGGGCCGACGACGACACCCCGCCGCCCGCGGGGGGCGCGGATGCGCCGACCGCGCTGATGTCGGGCGGCAGCCAGTTGCCGCGGACCGCGGTCGCCCCGGCGCTGAACCAGCAGCCTGGGGTGCCTTCCGGTACGAGCGCGGGTGACATCGCCGACGCGGCGACGAGCAAGGCGGTCCTGCCGCCGCGTGGCTCGCGCGGAGGTGGTCCGACGACTCCGCCGCCGCCCGGCGCTCCCGGCACTCCGGGCGCGCGGCCGGGGGCGATGCCGCCGCCGTCGGGGCCGGGTGCTCCCGGTGCTCCGGCGGGCGGCTATCTGCCGACGCAGCTCGTCTCGCAGCTGGGTCCGGAGGGACCGCAGCCGCCCGGTCCGCCCGGTCCGCCCGGTGCTGCTCCGACGCCTCCGGGTCCGCCCGGTGCGCCGACGCCCCCTGGTCCGCCGGGTGGTGGCGTGCACCATGCCGCGACGATGCTCGCGGACCCGAGCCAGATGGGCGGCCCTGGTGCGCCGCAGCCCCCGGGTCATCCTGGCGCTCCGGGTGCTCCGCAGCCTCCTGGTCCGCCCGGTCCTCCCGGTGGTACGCCGCCGCCGGGTGGTGGCGTGCACCATGCCGCGACGATGCTGGCCGATCCGAGCCGGATGGGCGGCCCTGGTGCGCCGCAGCCCCCGGGTCCGCCCGGTGTGCCGGCGCCCCCCGGCCCGCCCGGTGGTGGCGTGCACCACGCCGCGACCATGCTTGCCGGACCCGCCCCGATGGGCCCCGGTGCGCCGCAGCCGCCCGGTCCGCCCGGTGCGCCTCCCGGCCCGCCCCCCGGCCCCGTACCGCATGCGCCGCAGCCGCCCGCGTACGGCTATCCGCAGCAGCCGCCGCCCAGCATGCCGACGGTCGGCCCCGGCTACCAGGCCGTGCTGCGCTACCGCGCGCCCGACGGCTCCGAGGCCCAGCTGATCCGCCGCTCGGCGCCCGGCACTCCGCACCCGGAGTGGCAGATCCTGCATGAGCTGCGCGCCATGAACGTGCCGCCGCAGCAGGTGCTGGAGCTGCACACCGAGCTGGAGTCGTGCGAGCTGCCCGGCGGCTACTGCTCCCGGATGATCCGGGAGACCTGGCCGCAGGTGCGGATCACCTCCGTAGCTCCGTACGGCAGGGATCACGCCAGCCGGCAGCAGGGCATGCAGCATCTCCTCACCCACCAGGGCGAGTTGCACCAGGTCGCGGACGGCCCGGCGCGCCCCGCGCCGGTGCGGGCGCCGCTGCCGCAGGTGGCGCCGATCCCGCCGATCCCCCCGGAGGGGGTCGCGCAGGAACTGGTGGGCGCGTTCGGGCCGCAGGGCATCTGCCGGTTCGACCAGCGGGCCGTCTCGCGTCAGGGTGTGCCGGAGATTGTCGCGGCCACACTGGTGTGGGCGGGGCTGCCGGGCGACTTCAACCCGTTCTTCTGGGCGCAGCCTGCCCAGCCGGTCGTCCCGACGCTCGCGGAGCTCGCGGCACAGCGGCAGATTCAGCCCGCCTCCGACGCGGGTTCGTACCTCGTGGTGGGCAGCGACTTCGGCCGGGCGATCTGCGTCCAGTACGGCACGGCGCACATCGTGGCGGTGCCGGTGGAGGCGGGCCCGGGCGGTCAGCCGGTGGCGCCGCAGTTCGTGAACAGCGGGCTGCCGGAATTCACCCGCTGCCTGGCGCTGCTCGGTCGGATGTGGCGGCTGCGCTTCGGGCTCAACCCGGAGCAGGCCGGCCGCTGGACGGTCGACTTCCAGGCGCAGCTCGCCGCGCTGGACCCGGCGGCGCTGGCGTCGCCGGAGAGCTGGTGGTCGGTGCTGCTCGAGCAGATGTGGGACGGACTGCTGTAACGCCGTATGTGACGAGTCACCGGGGCGCCCGGCCTGCACATCAGGCCGGGCGCC
>NZ_JBSFMS010000182.1:0-10217 GCF_053599675.1 Streptomyces sp. NPDC000880
ACCCGGCACGCAGCACGATCTTCACCCACAGCGCGGTTCCCGCCCTCAACCAGCTGCTGCTTCCCTTCCTGAGCCTCGTCTCCGTCGCCGAGCTGCAGGAGCACATGACGGTCTCGATGAGGCTGTCCAAGTCATCGACGATGGTCAGCTCGTCATCGGCGAGCCGGCGGGGGGTGATTGTGACCGGAACGGGCAGGGTTGCGGTGGAGCTGAGTGCCATGGCGGTTACCTCTCTGGGTGTTGGCAGTACGTCTTTTTCGGTGCCTTCGCCTCCTGGTAGAGCTTGGCCAGCGGTCGGCATGTCCAGCAGGTGCCGGAGAGCTGACAGCCGGAGCAGCCACCGGTGCGAAGCATGAGGGAATCGGCAATCTCGCCGAGCCGGGTCAGCCCTTCGACGCCTTCCTCGATGAGCCGGATGTTCGGGTCTCTTCCGACCTTGCATATCGAGGCGACGCCGAACGGGTCGGCGTGAAAGAACGTGTGTCCGGCGTTGCAGCCGCTGAATGGCTTCCGCTGCCGGAGGAAGTCCTCGGCCTGTGTGGGCAGGGGCTCCCCGCTGCCGTCGATGGTGGGCGACATGTTGGTGTAGGTCTGGTGCGGGAAGCCGTACTGGTCGGCGAGGGCCCGCATGTCGTCGACCTCGTGCGCGTTGGCCTCGGCGACGATGAGGTTCAGCCGTACAGGCAGCTTGGCCTCGCGAGCGGCGGCGAGTCCTCTTGTGAAGCGGTCGAATGCGCCGCGGTTCCTGGTGAATCCGTCGTAGGTCTCCGCGGTCGCTCCGTACACGCTGAGCGTGATCCGGTAGGGACGGTGCTTGGTGAGAACGTCGAGGATCATGGGTTTCGCGAGCTGCGAGCCATTCGACGAGATTGCCACCATCATGCCGAGCTCGTGAGCGTGCGCGTAGGCAGCGGGGAAATGCCGATCGATCAGGGGCTCGCCCCCGGTTATCTGGAGCCAGAGCACGCCGGCGTCGCGCATGATCTCCAGCAGCCGCGCCTTGTGCTCCCAGGTGAGACCCTCGAACTTCTTTTGCCCGAGATAGCAGTGCGGGCAGTCGTAGTCACAGCCCTTGTTGATCTCGTAGGAGGCGCGGGCGTAACCGTAGGGGGACGGAGTCCGCACGAGCACGGTCTCAGCCAGGGGGCGCCCTGTGATGTCCACGGACCAGGCCCGCTGTGCGCCGTCAGCGAGCCATGCCGGCGGGGCCTGCCCCTCGTCCGCTGCACGTTTCAACTCCAGGTAGCGGGCCAGTGGGATCTTGATGCCCGCGGCGTAGCCGGGCCGGACTACAAGGTGATCCTCGAGGAACGGGCTTGCGATTAGGTCATGCATCGGTCCTCCTGTAGATGGCCGATCGCCGGGCGGGGCGGGGGGCGACCGGCGTGCAGTCGGCGGGTTCGGCGTGAACGACCACGCGGACGTCGGGGCCGGACATGCGGGGCACCCAGTGGACGAGCCCGTTGTCGGTGTGCCGGCCGCAGGCGGAGCACACGCCGGTTCCGTGCTCGGGCTCGTCGTCCCACATCGGGCTCACTGGGTGCTCGCCCCGGTGCAGCGCGGGCAGGCGCAGGGCGGGTATGCCATGGAGAACGGCAGCGCCTTGACTGCCGGAAGTGTGCACGCCTTGACGGGCGTTCGCGCGTTCGTCTTGGGATTGACGCGGTACACGCTGATGGCGAGTCCGGGGTGATCCTTGCCGCTGCCTGTAGTCGTCACGCATTCAAGATGGCGCGGCCACAGAGAGTTGCGCGGCGTCAGTGCAGGCGTCAAAGCGGCGACATACGGGGCGTCATTTCGGTGTCATTCAAAGCGAGTTGGGGCTACCGTTCTCCCATGGCCACACCGAACAGCGCACTGCGAGCGGTCCGCATGGGCCTGCTCATGTCCCAAGATGACTTCGCCCGCGCCGTGCGAGATGCCGGCGCCCGCGCGGGCCAGCCCAACGACGCCAACAAGCGGCTCGTGCAGCGCTGGGAATCCGGCGCCACCATCGCGCCCCGCCCCGTCTATGCCCGCGCTCTGGAGTACGTCACCGGCCTGCCCATCGAGTCCCTCGGCTTCAGCGGCGTCGTGCAGATGGCGCGCGTTTCCGAGGACGGGCAGGGCGGCCACGACGTTGAATCCTCCGTGAACGGCATCGCGCCCGCGGCCGCGGCGCCGCAGCCCGAACCGCATGGCGCGCACCGGAACTACTCGGGCGTGTGGCTGTCCCGCTACGAGTACTTCTCCAGCGGGCGTGACTCGTCCTTCACCGGGCAGCACTACGTGGTGCTGCTGCAGCACGGCAACCGGCTGTCCGCGCGGAGCCTGCCGGGCTCCAGCGACTCGCCGCTGACGATGGATCTGGAGATAGACGGTCACGTTGCCACCGGTACGTGGACCGAGCAGACCGAGACCGATGGCTACTACCGGGGCGCCCGCTACCACGGTGCGATTCAGTTGCTCGTCGAGCCGACCGGGCGTCGGATGACCGGCAAGTGGGTCGGCTTCGGCAAGGAGTTTGATGTGAACACCGGGCCGTGGGAGCTCGTCTTTCAGGACGGGTCGACGAACAAGGCGACCCTCGCGGCGTACAACAGGCGGCCCGACGTCTGACCCTGGACGTACGAATGCGCCCCCTCCCACCCGAAGGTGAGAGGGGGCGCAGGAGTCAGACTGCGCGTAGTCCGCGGCTTGGTCCGAACTCAGCATGGAACTCGCGCACGCGCAGGCCTACTACCGTGGCAAGTTCTGAGTCTGAGTAGCCGTGTTCACTGCGGTGCATGTCGACGATGCTGAGCAGGATGCGCGGCTGTTCTGGTTCTGGCTCTGCTGGCTCGACCCGGCGGTAGCCGTGTTGAGACATCTGAACTTGCAGGCTTTTGTATCGGCGGTCATCTATCCTGCCCAGAACGTGGGCGGTCCTGATGATCGCTGCCATTGACGCCTTCCAGTACTGCTTGAGCTGAACAGCCCGCTGGATGGTCATGCCCTTCAGATGCGGCCCAACGAGCCGGGCCGGCATCAGGAACTCCGACGCGAATCGGTCGGCTTCCCGCTCGCCGTCATCACTCGGCATCTGGTGCATCACCAAATGCCCCAGCTCATGCAGGATGGTGAACCGTTCTCGCGTGGCTGACATCCCCTCATTGAGGATGATCACGGGGAGACTGTTGGGTGGACGGACGCTGAGACCAGAGATCTTCGGTGACTCGAGGTCTCGTCGGACGACGATGATGCCTGCGCGCTCCACGGTCCGGATGACGTCTGGTACTGGCCCGTCGGGCACCATCCAGCTGGCGCGGACGCGCGCAGCAGCATCCTCTGGCTCGTACTCGTCGGCATCCAGCACGGGGAGTCGGTAGAACGGTTCGATGTCCACGCTCGCCTCCAGCCGACGCATCTGCATCAGTAGGAGATTGACCTCCGCTTCGATCCTCTGCAAAGCGGTCTTGCCGAGGCCGGACTGCTTGCGATGGTAGAAGCCGGAGGGGCCGAGCCCCACGGGTTCATCGGGCCAGTTGAACAGTTCCTGCGGGTACCCCAGGACATCGGCGATCACCGCCAGGCGCTCTGGCGAGAGCGGCCCGACACTGTTCTCGGCTTTGGACAGGGCTGCCTGCGAGATGCCGGCCATGCTGGCCAGCTTGGACTGTGACAGGCCGCGTGACTCCCGCGCGAGTTGCAGCAGGCGCGGGTTCATAGTGGCTACCTCTCTCCTGAAGCGGTCTCGTCAGGGGTTTCCTCGGCTTCGTTAGCCGACTTGGGACGGATGACAGGGGTCTCGTCAGGGGTTTCCTCGGCTTCGTCAGCCGACTTGGGACGGATGATGGTATCCCTCTGATCCAGTGCCGAAGTGATCGGGAGGGAGGCAACCGGCGCCGCACCGCTCTCAAGCTTGAGATCCAGATCCAGCACCCACAACTGGTCTGCGTTGAGGGTGCAGGTGATGGCGATCCGGTCTAAGCCCAGCCCAGCTTCGTCGGGAAGGTAGCCAGCCACAAGGTGGGTCAACTCATCCATGCCGGGTAGCACCTGATTGGCGTACTCGCGACTCTGCTGGGTGGGGATACTGCTCGTGCGTAGCCCGGGGCCGCTGAACTTCTTGAAGCGCAGCAGGATCTTCCCTGCGAAGGTGAGCAGCAGGAATCCTCGGTCGTCGCTGACTATGACGCGAGAATCGGCGTCGAAGGTCTGCGTGGCCTCGTAGCGGATGAAGTCGTGCACGAGGTTGGCGCGGGAGCGGTTGCTGATGATGATGCCGCGCTTGGGGTCCTCCTCCAGTAGTTCGCGCCAGGACTTCCATCCCTTGTCGATGCAGTCACCGATAGCGCCCAGGTGTGGCGACAGGAGCTCGTTGGCCTCAACGGCCGTGATGGGTTGGGTCACAGGGGCATCCTGTCGACTTAATTTTGTGGTGTCAATTATTCGAGGAACTATTCCTTTCCTGGGCTGCGGGCGTGCGGCATGGATCAACGTTGAAAGGGCCCCCTGCCCAGCCCGTGAGGGCCAGACAGGGGGTGCACTACGTTCACGGGTACTGGCGGCGGGACGGATCGAGCGCGGCCGAAGAGAGCAGGCCACGCTCGGGCGGGGGTGCCCCGTCACGGCGGCACACCAGCGCATCGGGGTCATCGGCAGGCGCCTGCCAGCTGTAGCCGTCGGGGCATGCTTGCCCGTCGCTGCCGTCAGCACCAGCCTCTCCTCGAGGGCCTTGCTCGCCCTGAGGACCAGCCGGCCCCGGTTCACCCTGCGGACCTGCCGGCCCGACGACCGTTTCGCCGTCAGCGCCAGGACTTCCCGGGGTGCCGGGTGCTCCGGTCTGGCCGACGCCGTTCGTGCCATCGTCGCCCGGCTGGCCCGGCGTACCGGAAGGACCCACGGGACCAGTCGGACCCGCAGGCCCGATCGGTCCGGGGTCGCCCTGGTCGCCCTTCTCGCCGCGCTGTCCAGCAATGCCGGGCTCGCCGCGGCTTCCCGGCTCACCGGCGACAGGCGTACCTCCAAGCTGCTGCACCTGCCGGGCGAGCGCATCCCTGGCGTCATTCGCCGTGCGCAGGTCGCTGGCCAGGTTCTGCACCGTCAGCAGTGCAGCCCCGGCCAGGAGGGCGCCCAGCACCGCGGTGACGTTGCCGGGCCAGGACCGGCGCGGTTCGGACGTCTCGTCACGTGTCACGCTGCCGCTCCCGTCACGATCGTCGTCAGGTACGGCAGCACTGCTATGACCACGGTGATGACGACGCCGAGCATCCACCGCCGTGTGGTGACGATGCGTTCGGCGTCCTTCTCCCGGTACGTCTCCAGCGCCGTGACACGCTCGGTGATCGTGGCCTTCTCGATGGTGTAGACGTCCATCGGGACGACTTTGTCGAGGCGCTGGTTGAGCTGTCCCATGTCCTCGCGCCAGTCTTCGCGCAAGGATTGGATGAGCCGCCCGAGCTCCCCATTCGACGGCTCATCGGCCATGTCGAGCTCCGATCAGGGAAGTTCAGACGCCCTTGGCGAGGCTGGCCGAATTGGTGATGGCCCGGACGCGGGCGACGAGGCCCTTCAGGAGCGACAGTGCGGCGCCGACCCCAGCCGCCCCGGCCGCGTACCACATGCTGCCGTCGAGGGGCTGGGTGACGACGATGCCCGCGATGCCCGCCTGCAGGAAGGTGCTCAGTACCCGCTCGAGGAGGTCGCGGGCGTAGGTGGCGCCGGTCTTGAGGACGGTCTCGGCGCCGGGCAGGGGAAGAGACATGAGTGGATCCGTTTCTGCTGGAAGGGCGTCACTTTCGGGGTGCCAGGAAAGTGACAAGGGTTTTCACTAGACGGGCATCCGCAAAGTGATCAAGCGGTGACGGTGAAGCCGCGCTTCTTGCCGAGCGCGGCCAGGGAGGTTTTGCCGGGGATGCCGTCGGCGTCGGCGCCCTTGTAGCCGAGCCGCTTCTGCCAGGCGGCGTATGCGGCGATGGTCTTGGTGCCGAAGCTGCCGTCGACGTACTGCTGTGTCAGGAGGCCCTCCGCCTTGAGCGCCTTCTCGACGGTGAGCACTTCGCCCTTGTACGAGGTGTGGCCCTGCGCCGCGGCCGGGTCATGCTTCGCCGCGGACACGATGTGCGCGAGGGACACCTTGGGCTTGGCCGGGGCAGGCGTCGCCGCGGGCGGCTTCGGGGCCGGCGGCTTGGGCGCGGTGGGCGTGAGGCGTGCCTTGATGCGCTCGCGCATCGAGTCCATGGTGAAGCCGCGCGGGTCGATCTTCCCCGGCTGCCATTCGAGGTGCCCGATCACAGACCGGTACGTCCAGCCGTGTGCCCGGCAGAGTGCCGCGGCTGCCTGCTCGATGGCGAGGAGCTGGGCGGCCGGCCACGGGTCCTTCCCGTTGCCGAGGTTGACCGCCTCGAACCCGTAGAAGTAGCGATTGCCGTCGGTGTCGGCCTCGTTGTCGGCGGGCAGCGCCTTCTCGTCGACGACGGCCCGGAGGACGTCGCCGTCGCCCAGGCCAGCATGGTTGGCGCGGCCGTTGCCGACCAGGTGCACGGTGCCCGCCTTGTCGATGACGCCGTGGCAGAGCGGGCCGGGCAGAGCCGAGTGGCCGTTGTAGCAGAGCTCGACCGAGGATGCGGTCCCGGACGTCACGGTGTGGTGGATCATCACGCCGTGCACGGGCCCCCACGCGCCTTTGTGGTTGCGGTTGTTCGTGCGCCAGGAGCGGTACTCGACCACCTTCAGGCCCTCGGCACGGAGAGCGGCCAGGATCCGATCGGCGGACAGGGGTGCGGCCATCAGGCCTCCAGACATGAGAGAGGCCCCGGCCGTCTGGCTCGGGGCGTACATGGGGGGCGGCAGTTCAGACGTTCTCGGTGATCTCCACCTTGATCTTGCTGAAGATCTGGAACGTTCCGCCGGGCGATGCCGCCCCGGAAAGGGCGCCCTGCAGCTTCAGGGTGTGGACCCCCGGCGTCGCGAGAGTGCCATCCCATATCTGCGACACCGTGTCCCGATCCTGGTTGTCCATGGCGTGAATGGCGAAAGCCGCCGTATCCGCCACCCCATCGATCACGAGGCGGCCGTCCATCAGGACCGTGGTCGAGACGCCGCTCACGGCACAGTCGAAGATCCCGGTCACGTCGTAGCGGGCGTTTGCCGTCTCGGTGGTCACATTCACGAAGCAGCCTGGGATGTCTGCCCACGTGCTGTTGACCGAGTTCAGGGTGCTGGTCGCCTCGCCGACGTATTTCTTCGGCTGCAGCCATCCGAGCTGCTGCGCGGTGACCTTCTGCCCGGACAAGATCGGCATGCCTGTTCCCTTCTCACAGTGCTGGACGCCACGGGGTGGCGAGGACGACGGGCGAGTCGTCGAGGTGCGCCACCTGGACACCGTTGATGCCCCGGGTCACGCCGAACGTCTGACTGAGGGCGGTGCCGGTGCAGCTATTGACCCGCATCACCTCGACGCCGCCCACCAGGACGTCAAAGGGGAAGCTGCTGGCGTAGTTGGTGCTGTCCACCCATCGCGGCTCAGAGGCGCTGGTGACGTTGAGGATCCCGGACGTGTCGGACGTGGGCCCGTTGGTGATACATCCGTGGGTGTCCGGCCGGACTACGCCGACTACGCCGACCGTCCAGGGGCCGGCCGGGGTGGCGTTGAAGTCCACCTCCCAGACCTCTGCCCCGATGACCTCCACGGCGCCGTGCACGAGAAGGTCGATGGTCTCGTCCGGCAGGTGCGGGGGCGGATTGACGATCGTGATGCGGTCGCCGCCGTCGATGGCGGTGACCTCCTCGGCAAGCTCCGGGTTCGCCGCAAGGTTGATGCTCACGACCGGGTACCGCGGTTCGTCCCACGTGCCCAAGTGCGCGCGCCAGGCCGCATGCTGCAGGGCCTGGTCGTCGCTGAACAGGTTGCGCGTGACGGAGTCGTCGTAGATACCCACGCCGCCCTCGTCCGGCGACAGAACGGACAGCGGACCCTCGGTGATGACGACGCGCGGCGACGTCGAGCCGCCCTCGCGGCTCACGCTGCAGTCGTTGCGCGTGGCCTGGTCGTCGTCGGTGGGTTCGGGGTCGGCCACCTCTCCCGCGCTGTAGTCGAGCGCGAGCTTCACCGGCTGGTTGTACATCTGCATGCGGGCCATGAAGCGGAACCCGACATCGTCGCTCTCACGGTCCTCGCACAGGGCGCCCATGTCGGCGTCTGCCGCGCTCTGCAGGACCTCCATGAGGGACTTCATCCCCTGCGGGCCCAGCTGGGTTGTCGCGGCCGGTGTACCGGTGGGGCGGAACGGGACCGAGGCCTCGCCGCAGAGCCGCTCGATCCGCTCGGCAGCCGTCTCGCCCTGGTGGCCGAGGAGCGCGGCGTAGGTCTCGGCCGCGTCCGCGGTGCCTGGCCGGTAGCAGAAGTGCCCGATGCTGTAGGGAAGGAAGTCCTGGCCGCCACCGCTTCTCAGGCTGTACTGCCACTGGATCCTCTTGACGGCCTTATAGGCGGTGCCGGCATGGGTGCCGCTGGCGCGCTGCACACCGTCCAGGAACAGAAACCAGTTGGTGTTCGCGCCGCCGCCGCCGGACGTCGTGGTGAACCTGATGTGGTGGGGGGCAGTGTTGAAGATCCCGGCGCTGGTGAGGGTGGTCACCGCACTGTCTGAGGTCTCCTCGGTCCGCAGGAACCGGTAGATGGTGATCTCGTCCGCGAACGGGTCCAGGTACAGGGTCCAGTTGACCATCGGGTCGGCGACGGAGCCCGTGCCGTAGCCGTAAATGTCCAGGGTCTCGGAGCCGCCGCCGATGCCGGAGCGGGCGTAGTCGACGGACCAGCTGGTGATGCCCGTGCGGTCCGCCACCGCCGCCGAGAAACCACCAGCAGCCTCGTCCAGGAGCTCAACGACCGGCTCACACCAGGGAGCGATTTCGCCCTTGCCCCAGTTGGGCTGAGTTGGCGCACCGGCGCCCAGGTCCCAGGAGATGAGCATGGGCGCGCTGCCGTTGATCTCTGCGCCCTGCGTCGCGTTCTCACCGTCGGTCATCGGCCAGTACTCGTATGCGTCCCGCTCGAGGTAGCGGCGGATCGCCGACGACAGGGGCGCGTTGCCCTGCCCGGTACGGCGCAGGGCGCCGGAGGCCTCGATGGACACCCACACGTCGGCCCCGGACAGGTCCGCACGCACCGGCCACTCGGACACCTCGCCGATGAACCTGGTCTTGCGGTTCGAGATCGTCGTGTTGGTGCCCACCGTCCACGTCCGGCCGGAGCCGTCGACAAAGCTGGTGTCGCCCGGGTCCTGCACGGTGAAGTCCGGGCTCGCGACGACGGACCCGCCGATGCCGTTGCGGAGCTCGAACTTGTGGACCTTCCCCTTGGAGCTGGGGAAGCCGAGGTCCGACCAGCCGTCGCCGACACGCACAGCCGCCGAGCTGTTGAAGATGCTCGTCACGCCGGCGGTCACCACGTCGCTGCCGAGCTGCGTCCACGTCCCCGAGATCGAGTCGGCCACGTAGAACCGCACGGTGTTCCCGCTGGCCCCGTTGTTCACGTCCAGGGTCACGCGGACGGCCATCCTGCCCGAGGGTGTCACCGGAAGGTCGGCAGTCGACGCCTTGGCGATAGTCGTGACGCCTGCCGCGCTCCACTCGAAGTGCAGCCGGCGGTCCCGCATGAGCAGCAGCCACGACCGCTGATTACCGGCGGCCGCGCCCTTCCCGCAGAGTTCCACGCTGCCGCTGTCGAGCCAGTTAGTGAGGGTCGCCTCAAGCCTGATGTCGATGTCGCCGACGATGTCGAGCGCCGCGGCGTCCGGGGTCGTCGCCCCTGTGCCGGACGCGGTGGTGCCGGTCGTGGCCAGGTACGAGTCACCCGCCAGCACACTCAGCCGGAAGCGGGTGTTGCGGCCGATCTGCCCGTAGTACGGGCCGGACCGGTTCCGCGGGGTGAACTGACCGCCACGGTTGTTGAGAAGGAGGGTGCACCTGCCGTGGTCGGCACGCTGCCCCTCGTCGTCCCGGCCGCCCTCGATGTGGATGTCCTGGCGGGTGTAGACCCATTGGGTGATGTCGGTCCACACGCCGCCGAGCTTCAGCTCAGCGAGGATGGGCACGAGGAACGTCACAGCGGGCCGCCTTTCATCGGGTGCTGAAGGCGGTGTCTACGGAGCCCTGGCCCTTAGAACTCCTAACAGAATGCTGCAACTCACCTTGGAATGTTGGTGTCTGATGGGTTGTTAGCCTGCACATGAGAAGGGGTGAACAGCCGCCGT
>NZ_JBSFMS010000183.1:0-10208 GCF_053599675.1 Streptomyces sp. NPDC000880
CCGATCTCCTCGCTCAGAGCCGGCTTCCCAACGAGATCCACATCATCGACGACGCCAGTGCCGACCCTGCGGGCATCAAGGTGGCGAAGACAGGGAGGCCGGCCGCGCCCCACGGCGGCGCGCCCCCGCGCCGTGCGCGGGGGTCTTGATGAAGTAGGGAAGTCTGTCTGCGTCCCCCTGAGCGTCCCTCGTCCGGTCCCGGTAGATGCTTGATATCCGGTCCCAGGTGATGGTTGACGGTGGCCGTGATCGGTTTTGCTGTCCGCGTTGTTGCTGCGCGTGGCGGGAGGCCGGGATTGGCTCTGGTGGAGTTGTCGGTCGTCGAGCAGAGGTATCGGGCTGTGCTGGTGGTGTTGGCTGGTGCGACGGTGACAGAGGTCATGCCTCGCCCGGTGTGCCCGCGCCGTGCGTGTCCTCGCCGTGCGTGCCCCCTGCCGTGCGTGCCCGCGCCCGCGCACGCGGCCGCCGGGCCCGGGGCCCGTGACTGCCCCGCTCCATTTCTCCCCGCCGTACCGTCATGAGCCCCGGGCCCGCCGAACCCGCCTCTTCGCCCCCCGCCTTTTGGGACACCTCGTCAGAAACCTTGAATTCCCTTTTCTGGAAACCGAGTTCGGTGGTGATCGAAGTGGCAGGCCGTTTAAATCGGGCCGGTGCGCAGTGCTGACCAGGCCGTTGGCACCGTCCGCCGCTCCATTCGGTAGCGTTTCGAAACGTCTTGGAAATTCGCCGGAAGTAATTCACATCGTAGTGTTGCCACGCTTCAGCGGCTTGGTGAGAAAGGCGAACGATGCGAGACGTGGCCGGACAGGGAATCAGCAGACGCGGGATGCTTCGCTGGACAGGGGGAGCCGTCGGCGCTCTCGCCGTCACCGGCGTCGCCGGTCCGCGAGCGGGGGCCGCGGCCCGCCGATCGCGACCGGGCAGCATCACGGAGGCCGCGTCGATGCTGCGGGCCGGCAGGGTGACGTCGGTCGAGTTGACCCGCGACGCGCTGGCCGCGGCATCCGCGTCGCAGCCGAAACTCAACGCCTTCATCACCATGACGTCCCGGCAGGCCCTGGAACTGGCCGCCCTGCGCGACGCGGAACTGGCCGCCGGCAGGGATCGGGGACCGCTGCACGGAATTCCGATCGTGCAGAAGGATCTCTTCGACACCGCCGGAATACCGACCACTGCCGGGTCGCAGGTGTACGCCGATCGGGTGCCGACGGCGGACGCGACGGTCGTCGCCAGGCTTCGCGAAGCCGGCGCGGTGAGCATCGGCAAGACGAACATGAACGAGTTCGCCGCGGGAATTGACGGCAGGAACGCCTTCTACGGTGACGTGCACAATCCGTGGCGGCTGGACCGGTCGCCCGGCGGCTCGTCCAGCGGGACGGGAGCGGCGATCGCGGCCGGCGTCACCCTGGCCGGTATTGGCAGCGACACCGGTGGCTCGGTGCGGGTGCCCGCCGCGTGGAACGGGATCGTCGGTGTCCGCCCCACCCATGGCCTGGTCAGCCTGCGCGGCGCGATCCCCCGGTCCCCCAGCCTCGATGTCGTCGGCCCGTTCGGCCGCACGGTGCGCGACACAGCTGCGATGCTGACCGCCATGGCCGGGCACGACCCGCTGGACCCGTACTCGCTGGAGGGCCCGGGCACCGACTACCTGGCCGGGATCGGCGGCGGCGCGGCCGGACTGCGCATCGGCCTCATCGCGGACTACAGCCTGCGGGAACTGGACGACGACGTCGAACGGGAGGTGCGCAGGGCCCTGACCACATTCGCGGGGCTGGGTGCGCGCGTCACGACCGTCCAGGTCTCCAACCTCGCCGACCTGCTCGATTTCACCGCTGCCTTCACCATCCTGCGCTACGAGTTCGGGCAAGCGATGAAGGACGTCTACTGGCCGGCTCCGGACAAGACCATATTCGGGGCCACCGTGCGCTCGGACATGGAACTGTCCGCGAAGATTTCCTCCGCCGACTACCAGGCCGCGCTGGCCCGCAGGCCCGCCGACACGGCGCCGCTACGGGCTGCCTTCGACGACGTCGACATCCTGGTCACACCGATGATGCCCACGGTGGCGCCACCGCTGAACACGACCTCCGACGAGTATGTGCGGGGCCGGCGCTACACCATGCCGTTCAGCTATGCGGGCCTGCCCTCGGTGTCGGTGCCGTGCGGATTCGGCCAGGCCGGACTGCCCGTCGGCCTGCAATTGGTCGGCGCGGACCGCTCGGAAGCCATGCTGCTGCGTGCCGCGGCCGCCTTCGAACGCGCCGCCGCCCTGCACCGGGCGGCTCCGCCGGCACGCGCCCAGTAGGGCTTTGTTGGGTCCTGGTGTGTGGTCGGGGTGTGGGGGCGGGTTGGCCGATATCGAGCAGGCGCCGTTCCAGGTGGCCAGGATCCTCTGTAACTCGCGGAGGACCGCGTAGAGGGTCAGGTCGGCGCAGGGGCTTTTGGATCGAGCCTCAGCAGGGTGCAGAACGCCTGGGCGAGGGCGGCCAGGGTGACGTGGCGGTGCCAGCCGTGGAAGTTGCGGCCTTCGAAGTGATCCAGGCCGAGACCGTCTTTGAGTTCGTGGTGGTCGTGCTCGATGCGCCAGCGGATTTTGGCGGTGCGGACCAACTCGCGCAGCGGGGTGTCGGCGGGCAGTGTGGACAGCCAGTAGTCGGTGGGTTCGGCGGAGCCGGGCGGCCACTCGGCCAGCAGCCAGCACTCGGGCAGGGAGCCGTCGGTGGCACGGCGGATGGTGCGGTCGGCCGGGCGGACCCGCAGCGCCAGGAAGCGTGAGCGCACCTGGGGTTGCGGGTTGCGTGTGCCTGTCTTGCTGCCGTGGCGCCACACCACGCTGCGGGCCGCACCCCGACCGGCGGCCAGGGCCAGAGCGCGCAGAGTGGTGTGGGGCAGCGGGTAGGCCGGGCCGGTCGGCGGCCCGGCCGCTGTAGGGCGGGCGTTCGGGGACTGCGTCGCCCGGGTAGGCGGTGGTGGTGGCCTTGACCGCGACCGCGTAGGCCAGGCCGCGTTCGCTCAGGCCTTCACGGAAGCCGGTGGCATCCCCGTAGCCGGCGTCGGCGACTACCGGCAGGTCCGGCAGTTCCCAGTCCTCACGGACCTCATCGAGCATGTCCAGGGCCAGTCGCCATTTCTCCCGGTGTCGCTCGCTGTCGGGGATGCCGACGCGCGATCGTTTCCGCGATCGGCCTCCCGCCGATCCGGTTTCACGACCTTCGCCACGGTGCAGCGACGCTGGCCCGCGCGGCCGGGGCCGACCTGAAGGACATCCAGGAGATGCTCGGCCAATCCTCGATCACCATCACGGCCGACACGTACACGAGTCTGTTTCCCGAGGCGGACCTGGCGATCGCCGAAGCCGCAGCCCGGCTCGTGCCGCGCGCACGCGCCACCTCAGAGAACACCGCCTCCGGGCCAGAGTCCGAGCCCGACGAGGCGGAGGAGCCCGGCGCGGAGCCCGTGCCGGATGGTGCTGATCCGTCGGGAGGAATATCGGGGTCTGGCGACCCGTCCGCTCACGCACCGCTCACGCAAACGGCCTCAGACGAGGAGTCCGAGGCCGAAACAGAGCGCCGCCCTGGGGGAGAAACCCCAGGTCAGCGGCTTAATGCATTGTGCCCTAGGCAGGATTCGAACCTGCGACACCCGCTTTAGGAGCATGATCATAAGGTTACTCGTCTTTCCTTGTCCGGCTTGATGTTTCGCTGTTCTCGCAGGTCATCAGCCTGATGAGGAATGGCGGGGGAGTGATCTTTCACGATCCTTCGCGGGCTTTCTCTGTCCTGCTGTTCCCATCAGGTTCCCAACTGAGGCCTTGGGAACGTTCTTCGAGAGTCGACAGAAGGTGTCTACGCAGCTCCGTCGCCCAGTCGGGTTCCGTTGAGCACCGCAGACGCTTTGGGAGGAGCAGCAGGCTCGCTCCCTTGGCCCGGGAGCTGAGCCAGTGGCCGTTTTCGCAGGTCAGCCGTGTCCTCGCAGACTACCCCGCCATCACGTCTCCGTCCCGCGGTGCTGCCGGGTCCGTCCGTGATGTCCTGTACGGGTTGACCTTGCACTTGTCAGCTCTATGCTGCATCCGGTCTTGCATAGGTCAGCGTGACCTTGCATCGAGGGGTGGGTTAGCGGGACGTGGTAGGTGAGTTAGAGGTGCTGCCGGGCGGTGTGGCCGGGCCACCGGCGAAGGGGTAGGAGGTCGCTTACATGGCCGCTGACGGTACGAAGTCGCGGCGTCCGCTAGCGGATGTGTGAGCGGTGCGGTTCGAGGACGTCGTCCCGGTACGGGAGTTCTCGTCGTACCGGGGGCAGCGGAACCTGCCGGGGCTTTGGTGGTCGGCCACGGCCGGTGGACCGACGCCGACCCATGCATATGAGGGGCCGCCCACTGCCCTGCTGACACAGACAGACGGGCGGGAAGGCGCCGACACCTGGGTGCGGGTTCGCTGGTTCCGGCCTTCGGACACATCGGTACAGCGGTCAATGGTGAGATTGGTCTTGGGGAGGCCACCCGTCACGTGGGTTGGCAGCGGCGCCTTGGCGCTACCGGGCGAGAAGGGCCCGGACGGTCTTGCCGCCGGCCGTCCGGCGGGTCACCGCGGTGGTGCGGGCGAGGCGGTTGACCATGGGCCAGCCGAAGCCTCCGGTGCCGCCGTTCAGGTCGGGGGTGCGCATGCGCGGCGCCTGCATACTGCCGTCATGCACGGCCACCTCGATGCTGTCCGGGTCCGCGGTCAGGTCCAGGGTGCAGGTGCCGCCGCCGTGGCGCAGGGCGTTGGTGACGAGCTCCGAGACGACCAGGATCACGGTATCGGCGGTCTCGGCTGGGATCGTCGGCTGTGCGAGACCTTCGAGGAAATCCCGGGTGCTCTCGCGTGCGCCGGCGACGGATGTCGCGGAGCGGACGGTTGCGACGTTGACGCTCATCGTGTCCATCAGGTCACCCTGGTCTCTGGATCGTCAATGCCCGGTCCTGTCTGCCCGGTGCTGTGCCCTGGCCTGCGGCGCGTTAACCGCACGAGGCCCCGGCTGTGGAGCGTGCCTGGCCGATCATCCACGCAGTCAGGCGGGGAAGCTGTGGTGCTCGCGGAGTCGAGGCCGGCGTAACGGCGCTGCTCGGAGCGGGTGCCCCTGCCGGAGTGGGGCCGCCGCGTGCCCCTTCTGTGGTCGAGGTCGACTATCTCTCTGACCAGCGCCCAAAAATCTGTGTCGGCCGGAGTAGACATTGAGCGGTGGTGTGGTTATGGTTTCTCTCGTAGCCGAGATCAAGCGAGGCCCGGCAGAGACGAACTGCCGGGCAGCAGTACACGCAGTTCGCAGGACGGTGCGGTGGTGGAGTTTCGAAGCCAGGGTTGTTGCAGAACGGCGACGGGACTGACGACCGGACCGGGTGGCCCGCAGTGATCAGGGGCCGCCGTGAGCAGTACCGCAGTAGCAGTTCAGTAAGTGAGGTTCGCAGTACCCAGCAGTGAAGTCAGTGAGCAGCACCTCGGTGAAGGCGTCGGCTGCGGACGCGCGCATCGGGAAGTTCGGCAGTGGGGTTCTAAGCCAGAGCAGATGCAGGACGGGCGACGGGGCTGGCTGCCGAAGAGTGGCGCTGTTCGAGGCCACGAGCAGTTCGCAGTACCAGCAGTACGCAGTTCCGCAGTTCCCGTTTGGTAAGTAGCTCATCCAGAGGGAAGAACGGAGGAGTTGAGCGCCATCAGGATCGCCCGGGCGGAATCACTGAGCCCGGGTACCGCAGGACATCGATTGTGAGGTGGTCTCCGGTCAAGCAACCGCGATCCCCGCATTCCCCGCCCTCTCCCGGGTGGGCATGCGGACACAGAAGGCCGGCGCAGTACCAGGGCCGGCAGATGGTGTAGCAGTTCCTTCGGGGCCCTGGTGCCATACGGCACCAGGGCCCCTCCACGCGTTCCACAGAGAGGTGCAATGACAGCAGACGACTCGTTCAGCCGTCTCGATGACGACGACTACCCCGCCTACACCATGGGCCGGGCCGCCGAGATGCTCGGCACCACCCAGGGCTTCCTCCGCGCCCTCGGCGAAGCCCGCCTCATCACCCCGCTCCGCTCCGCAGGCGGACACCGCCGCTACTCCCGCTACCAGCTGCGCATCGCGGCCCGCGCGCGTGAGCTCGTCGACCAGGGCACCCCGATCGAGGCTGCCTGCCGCATCGTCATCCTCGAAGACCAGCTCGAAGAAGCCCAGCGCATCAATGCCGAATACCGCCGTGCCGCCGAGTCGGTGTATTCACCGCCCGCGGTCTGAGGTGGTGCGCGCCCGCCAGGTACCGGCGGGTCCCGCACATGCGGGGGCGTGGCGCATGGGTCGTTTCCTGGTGACAGGGTGTGCGGACATTTAGCGTCTGCGTCAGCTGTCATGGTTCGGAAGTTCCCCTGCGCCCACGTCTTCGGCGTGGGCATTCTGCTGTGCTGTGCCGCAGGAACCAGGGCGATCACCTCCGCCTTCCGCATGTCGTGGGAGGCGTTCGTCGACTGGAAGGCATGAGACATGGCTACGGGAACTGTGAAGTGGTTCAACGCAGCCAAGGGGTTCGGCTTCATCGCCCAGGACGGCGGCGGCCCGGACGTCTTCGCCCACTACTCCCCGATCAACTCCTCGGGCTTCCGTGAGCTCCAGGAAGGTCAGGCCGTGACGTTTGACGTCACCCAAGGCCAGAAGGGCCCCCAGGCCGAGAACATCAACCCCGGCCTGACTTCCTTCCTGCCCGCGCTCGCAGGGTACGGCTGCCCCGGGGCAGGCCCTGCTGTCCGACGGGTTCACCCGAACAGCTGGCGCCGGCCTTCAGGCGACGGTGGCGGGATCTGGGGCGCACGTGATCAGGGCCGCGCCGCAACAGCTGCGCGGCCCTGATCTTGTCGGGACCGGCGTACGGGCCGATGAGGCCGGCGCCGGGCTGAACGGTAGGGATCGTGGCACCGGAATAGTCGTGTCCTCCGGGCCGTGATGGGCGACCGCTCTTCCTGAAACGCTGTGCTCCGGGTGGATCAATATCTATATCCGTGAGGTGAGGGTTTAACGCGCCACGCGGGGAGTGTTTTTACCGCAACTAACAGAGTGGAATTATTTACCGTACGCGGGCCGCTACCCCATGCTACTGTCGATCTCAGTTGCAGTTGTGGTTCCCAAAACTTTAAGCGCCTTCGCCTGGCATTTTCAGCCACTGGAAGCGTTTTCGTATTGCCGGTCATTTTCCGGACGGGGCATCATCGCGGCGACCCGGAATCCGTGCATCGCGGGTCCCGGCGTACTGCCCCAAAGGAGATATGACATGGCGTCAGGTACCGTGAAGTGGTTCAACGCAGCCAAGGGGTTCGGCTTCATCGAGCAGGACGGTGGCGGCCCTGACGTGTTCGCCCACTTCTCGAACATCGCCGCCCAGGGCTTCCGTGAGCTGCTCGAAGGCCAGAAGGTCACCTTCGACATCGCGCCGGGCCAGAAGGGCCCGACGGCCGAGAACATCGTTCTCGCCTGACGCTGACGCGCACTTTGTAGCTGGGGCCCGCATCCCTCGGGGTGCGGGCCCCAGCTGCGGGCATTTCCCGCAGTGGTGTCACCTGTGGGACAACACCGCCCGCAGCCCCTTCCTCAGGGATGCGCGCCTCTTCGGAGCTGCACCCGTCGACGTCCGGTATTTCACGTCCACATGACGTCACCCATTTCATCGCCTGCACCCCGCACTGGATTCACTGCAAGCCAGATTCGCTTTCGCATTCCATTCGGCCCGTTCTTGTGATTCCCCGCGCTGCTCTTCCGCTGCGGGAATTCCTTGATACGTGCCGTATCAAGGAAGGTTCTCAATGAACCCCACACGTACGAACGGCCGTTCCTCCCGCCCCCGCCGCACCGACGGCCCCGCTTTCGGCTCCGGCGCCGGTTCGGGGCGGGGCGGCCGCTTCGGCTCGCCCGCCCCGAGCCGTTCAGGGGGTCCGAGCCGTTCAGGGGGTCCGAGCCGCTCGGGCGGCCACGGCCGGCGGCCCGCAGCGGTCCAGGGCGAGTTCGCCCTGCCGGAGACGATCACTCCCGCGCTGCCCGCGGTCGAGGCGTTCGCCGACCTCGACATGCCCGCCCAACTGCTGGCCGCGCTCACCGCGCAAGGCGTGAGCGTCCCGTTCCCGATCCAGGGCGCGACCCTGCCCAACACCCTCGCGGGCCGCGACGCCCTGGGACGCGGACGCACCGGCTCGGGCAAGACCCTCGCCTTCGGCCTGGCCCTGCTGGCCCGCACCGCCGGACAGCGCGCCGAGCCCCGCCAGCCGCTGGCCCTGATCCTTGTTCCCACCCGCGAGCTGGCCCAGCAGGTGACCGACGCACTCACCCCCTACGCCCGCTCGGTGAAGCTGCGCCTGGCCACCGTCGTCGGCGGAATGTCGATCGGCAGGCAGGCCAATGCGCTGCGGGGCGGCGCCGAGGTCGTCGTCGCGACGCCGGGCCGCCTCAAGGACCTCATCGACCGCGGTGACTGCCGACTCAATCAGGTCGCGATCACCGTCCTGGACGAGGCCGACCAGATGGCCGACATGGGCTTCATGCCCCAGGTCACCGCTCTCTTGGACCAGGTACGCCCCGAGGGCCAGCGGATGCTGTTCTCCGCCACCCTCGACCGCAACGTCGACCGGCTGGTCCGCCGCTACCTCACCGATCCGGTCGTCCACTCCGTCGACCCGTCCGCAGGCGCGGTCACCACCATGGAGCATCACGTGCTGCACGTCCACGGCGCCGACAAGCACCGGACGACGACGGAGATCGCGGCGCGCGAGGGCCGGGTGATCATGTTCCTGGACACCAAGCACGCCGTCGACCGGCTGACGCAGGACCTGCTGAACAGCGGTGCCCGGGCCGCCGCCCTGCACGGCGGGAAGTCGCAGCCGCAGCGCACCCGGACCCTGGCCCAGTTCAAGACCGGGCACGTCACCGTGCTCGTCGCGACGAACGTCGCAGCGCGCGGCATCCACGTCGACAACCTCGACCTCGTCGTCAACGTCGACCCGCCGACCGACCACAAGGACTACCTCCACCGCGGCGGCCGCACCGCGCGGGCCGGCGAGTCCGGCAGCGTCGTCACCCTGGTCACCCCCAACCAGCGCCGCGACATGACCCGCCTCATGACGGCCGCCGGCATCGTGCCCCAGACCACCCAGGTCCGCTCCGGCGAAGAGACACTCAGCCAGATCACCGGCGCCCAGACCCCCTCCGGCATCCCCGTGACGATCACCGCGCCGGTGGCCGAACGGCGCAAGCGCAGCGCGGCCTCACGCGGCCGACGCAGCCCCGCTTCGGCTGCCCGGCGCGTGAGCGTGCGGCAGTCCTCCTTCGATGCGGCGGCCTAGAACCTTCGTGATCAGGAAACTGACCCATCTCTGCAGGAGGCACGTTTTGACGCTGGTTCAGATGCAGCCCCGCTCGGCGAATGCCACCCCCGTACACAGGACGGCGGCCGACGCCATGGACGCAGCCGGACCGCAGGTCTGCGACGACATGACCATCGAGGTCGCCCTGTCCGTCATGGACAGCGCCCGCACCGGGCACCTGCTCGTCTGCGACAACGACGGCCTGTGCACCGGCCTGGTCACCCAGGCCCAGCTCGCCGCAGTCCGCGACAGCTCCGCGTACACGGACCGGGTCCAGCTGCGCGACATCCTCGGCGACCGCCGGCCGTTCACCGCGCCCGTGACCTCGATGGCCGAAGCCGAGCACGCCATGCGCTGCCGCCGGCTCGATGCCATGCCTGTCGTCGACGAACAAGGCAGTGCTCTGGGCGTCCTCGCCCTTGCCGGCTGAACCGCCTCACCGCGGCAGAACCATCCCCCTTCGTTCTTCTCCTTGTGAGGCATCATGCGCTGTGTCATCGCCCGCTTCCCGTTCGACCTCACCAAGAGCGGCGTCCTGGAATCGATGAAGGGCATCAGGCCCGAGCAGGTCTTCGGCGAGTCCGTGGTCATCGGCCGCCGCACCTACCCCGTCAGGCAGGTCGGCCAGGTCGTCACACGCCAGGACCGCCGCGATTTCAGCGCCGGCGAAGTCCTCCGGGCCATGACCCAGCTCGGCTTCACCTGCCGCGGCCTTCCCAAGGCCGCCGCGCCCACGCGCGTCCTCAACCCGTTCCAACAGGCTTCCGCGATGCTCGGCGCCCCCGCGGTCGTCTGACCGACGGGCAGGGCCTTCGGAGCGGGCGCGAGGGCAGCCGCAAGGGC
>NZ_JBSFMS010000184.1:0-10118 GCF_053599675.1 Streptomyces sp. NPDC000880
TTGAGTATTTTTTATACTCTCTCTACGCGCCCCCCCCCGGCCCCCCCCCCCCCTCACCCGGCGCCCCGGGCCGGCGGGCCCGGCCGCCCCCCCCCCACGTCTCCGAACAGGTCGAGGTGGAGGCGCTGCTCTCCCACCTCAACGCCGACCGGCGCAGCTCGTTCGTCCTTACGCAGTTGCTCGGCCTCTCCTATGAGGAGGCTGCGCAGGTGTGTGGCTGCCCCGTCGGGACGATCCGGTCCCGCGTCGCGCGTGCCCGAGCCGACCTCATCGAGGCGCTGGGCGCGGACCGGGTTGCTCCGCCCACGCGGGCACGGGCCTCCGCCGGACGTAGCGCGTCCGGTGATGTGGTAAGCCTGGCCTATCCCGAACGCCCGTCCGGTTCCTCTCCCCGGGGCCAGACACCGAAGAGATGGTGAAAGACATGGTGACGATGGGAACCGGCGCCGGGGGTCTGGAGGGTCCCGGCGGAATGGACTGCGACACCGCCCGGGAGTCGCTGTCCGCTCTCCTCGACGGCGAGGCGATGCTGGGTGCCCGGGAGGACTTGGACGCCCATGTGGCCGCCTGCCGCGGCTGCCGGCAGTGGCAGGAAGCCGCCCATCTGGTGACCCGTCGTGCCCGGCTCATCCCGGCGCCTTCGGTGCCCGACAGCACCGAGCGCATCCTGACGGCCGTCCTGGCGGACCGGTCTCCACGAGAAGGCAGACGCACCGCGCGGCTGGTCCGCTCCGGCCTGGCGGCGGCGGCGCTCGCCCACAGCGTGATCATCGTCCCCGCGTTGGCCGGCCGCGCGGCCGTCGGGGTGCCGATGCGAGCTTCACAGGAACTCGCCACCTTCAACCTCACGCTCGCTGTGGCACTGCTGGCCGCGGCGGTGCGTCCAGCCTGGGCCCGGGCGATGCTGCCCGTGGTGGGGGTGGCCGTCGGGTTCCTGGCAGTGTTCGCCTTCGTCGGCGCCGCCAGCGGTTACACGACCATGCGCGCCGAAGCGCCGCACCTGATCACCCTCGTGGGGGCCGTGCTCCTGGCGGTGCTGACCAGGACCTTCAGCGGGGACACCGATGGCCCGGCGCACCGACCACTGCTCCGGCATGCCCTGTTCCGCACGTTCCGGCGGCGCCGTCTGCCGACAGGCCTGGCCAGGTTCGTGCGGCCTTCGGGACGCGGGGTGGACTGGAAGGCCGCCCACGGCTCGGCACCGACGCGATAGGGCGTGTTTTAGAAGTCCCTCCCCCAGAGCTTCGCCTGGGTGCCCCCAGCCCGACAAGATCGCCCGGACAGGACCGAGCTGTTCGAGCCTCGTCCACCCACACAAGGTCCGAGAACGCCAGCGGACGCGTACCCGAACGCCCGCGCGCCGCACTGTGACGCACGCCATAACGGCCGGTCGGGAACTCCAGAGCCGTGACGAGCGACTACCTCGCGTGCATGCCGCCAACGCCCGGGAAACCGGGCCACGCAGGCTGCAAGTAGCCGCAGAAACGGAAGGAATTGAGATGGCCACCGCCCAACAGGCCGCGAGGATCGTCACCCCCAAGGAAGCCCCGAAGGAGGTCGCTCCCCCACGGGCAGGTCAGAAGTACGCCGTCGAGCTGATCGGGACGTTCTTCCTCGTCTTCACGGTCGGCGCCAGCGTATTCAGCGGCAGCACACTTGCCCCGCTGGCCATCGGCTCGTCCCTCATGATCATGGTCTACGCCGGCGGGCACATCTCCGGCGCCCACTACAACCCCGCCGTGACCATGGCGGCGTTGGTGCGGGGCCGGATAGGGACACGTGATGCGGTCGGGTACTGGATCGCGCAGCTCGCTGCCGGCCTCCTCGCCGCGGTGGCCGTCCGGGCCGCTGTCACCCCGGCGGCGACGGTCAAGCCCCTGGCCCTGTCCGGTCACACTCTGACGGCTGCCTTCGTGGTGGAGCTCCTGTTCACCTTCGCTCTGGCCTACGTCGTGCTCAATGTCGCCACCAGCAAGGACCACCCGGACAACTCCTTCTACGGCCTGGCGATCGGTTTCACCGTCGTGGCGGGTGCCTTCGCGGTCGGCGGGATCTCCGGTGGGGCGTTCAACCCGGGTGTAGCCGTCGGTGGCGCTGTGATGGGCGTGTTCGCCTGGCCGACGCTGTGGGTCTACCTGGTGGCCGAGCTCGTGGCCGGCGCCGCCGCCGGATTCGCCTTCCGCGCGCTCAACCCCGACGACAAGTGATCCGGCCAGAGGCCTGCGGCTGGCTCTGACCCAACTCTGCGCCACAGCCCGACGTGCGGCGGGCGGGCGGGCACGGTCCCGGCCCCCGTCCCGCCGCCTGACGCGCCGTCACTCCGTGATCGTTCCGGTAACAGGCCGGGAATATGCGCGGTATGACTCCGTAACCGTCACTCCTTACCGTTCGATCACCACTTGAGGCCACCGCTTGAGTCCACCACGTGCCCGCCGGTATCGGGGGGACCGGTCGTCAGACGAATGGAGTCACATGAACCGGTTCAGCCGGATCCGTCACCGTGCCCTGGTCACCCTCGCAGGTGCCGCGACCCTCGCCACAACGCTCACCTTCCCGGCCCACGCGGGGCCGGAGAAGCCCAAGCCGTTCACGCTCACCGAAACCACCATCGACGGCATCCACTCCGCACTTCAGTCCCACCGGCTGACGTGCACGCAGCTCGTTGACTCCTATCTGCGGCGGATCAAGGCCTACGACCAGGCCGGTCCCCGGATCAACAGCTACATCACCGTGTCCGACAAGGCGCTGAAGCGGGCGGCGGCACTCGACAAGGCCTTCGCCCGCAATGGGTTCACCGGCCAGCTGCACTGCGTTCCGGTGATCCTCAAAGACAACATAGACACCGCCGACATGCCGACGACGGGCGGGTCGAAAACGCTGGCCGGTACCTACCCGACGAGTAATGCCGCGGTCACCCAGCGCCTGCTGGACGCCGGGGCGGTCGTCCTCGGCAAGGGCAACCTGGACGAGTGGGCGCACGGCGGCTCCCCCGGCGGGGGATACAGCTCCATGGGCGGCCAGACGCTCAATCCCTACGACCTCACTCGCGCCCCGGCGGGGTCCAGCGCCGGGCCCGGTGCCGCGGTCGCCGCGAACCTCGCCGCCGTCGGTATGGGTACCGACACCCTCGGCTCACTGCGCGGTCCGGCCGCCGCCAACGACCTGGTCAGCATCAAGCCCACCATGGGGCTGGTCAGCGGGACCGGCATCATCCCGTTCAGCCTGACCTTCGACGTCGCAGGGCCGCTCACCCGGACCGTCTCGGACAGCGCGGCGATGCTCGGTGTTCTGACGGGAGTTGACGCCAAGGACCCGCGCACCAAGGCCGGCAAGGGCCACGGCAGCACGGACTACACGCAGTTCCTGGACGCGGACAAGCTGTCCGGCGCGCGAATCGGCATTGTGGACAACTTCAGCGGCGGCAACACCGAGATCGACGCGGCGACTCAGCGAGCCGTGGACACGATGAGGGCACGCGGAGCGACCGTCGTCACCGTGCACATGCCCGACTCGCTGCTGTCGTCGGCAGGTTCGGTCTACGCGAGCATCTCCGACCTGGAGTTCAAGCACCAGCTCGCCGACTACCTCGCGACCAGGAAGAAGAACGTCCCGGTCAAGACCCTGGCCGATGTCATCGCGCAGAGCAGCCGCCCGGGCTTCCCCATCTCGCCCGCTGTGCTGCCCCGGCTGAAGCAGGCTGAGAGCCAAGGGCCGCTCACCGACCCCGAGTACCAGCAGGCGCTTGCCACCGGCCCGGCCTCGTTCCGGAAGGGCATCGACAGCGTTCTCACCGAGAACCGGCTGGACGCGCTGGTCTTCCCCACCGCCAGCTGCCCGCCGGGCGCCTACCCCGGCAGCCCCGCCACGAACAACTGCCAGTCGGTCCCGGGCAGTTCCGCACTGGCCAGCCTGTCCGGCTACCCCTCGACCATGGTGCCCAACGGCTTCACCGCGAACCGGCTTCCGATCAGCCTGGCCTTCCTCGGTACGGCGTTCAGCGAGCCCGAGCTGATCGGGTTGTCCTACTCCTTCGAGCAGGCCACGAACCTGCGCCGGCCACCGGCCAGCGCGCCCCCGCTGGGGAGCCGAGCCCGCTGACCTCATCCGGCCCGGTGACCGCGCACGAGCAGCGCGGTCCCGGGTGCCGGCGATCATAGAGGTCGTTGACGAGCGCCGCAGCCACGATCGTCCGGGTCGGGAGGAGGAAGGCACCTTCCGGCCCGGACCTCCTCATGGAGATCGCGCGATCTCCATGAGTTCGCGCGATCTCCATGAGGAGGTCCGGAATCCCCCGAGCGCGGTCTTGCAGTTCCTGAAGGTCCATCTTCTGGTCACTCATTTTAAGACGGCTGCATCAGGCCGCGTGCCTCAGGCCGTACGACGCAGCAGCGCCAGATACATCGCGTCCGTGCCGTGCAGATGTGGCCACAGCTGCACATCGGGACCGTCGCCCAGCGCGGGCACGCCCGGCATCAGAGGCCTCGCGTCCACCCACTCGGCCTCGACGGCCGGGCCGCCGCGTCCCTTCAGCACGTCCTCGACGACCACCCGGGTCTCGGCGAGATGGGGCGAGCAGGTCGCGTAGCCGACCACTCCCCCGATCCGTACGGCCGTCAACGCCTCGCGCAGCAACGCGCGTTGGAGCGGCGCGAAGCCTTCCAGGTCCTCGGGACGCCGCCGCCAGCGGGCCTCCGGACGCCGCCGCAACGCGCCGAGCCCCGAGCACGGGACATCGACGAGCACCCGGTCGAAGGAGCCGGGCCGCCACGGCGGACGCGTGCCGTCCGCGGCGATGACCTGATACGGGCCGGGGTTGCCGGCCAGCGCCCGCTCGACCAGCCGGGCGCGGTGCGGCTGCTTCTCGGAGGCCAGCAGGGACGCGCCCCGGCCCGCGGCGAGCGCGGCCAGCAGCGCGGCCTTGCCGCCAGGGCCTGCGCAGCCGTCGAGCCACCGCTCGTCGGGGCCATCCAGCGGCGCGCCCGCCAGCGCGATCGCGACGAGCTGACTGCCCTCGTCCTGGACGCCTGCCCGCCCCTCCCGTACGGCCTCGATGGCGCCGGGCTCGCCGCCCTCGGCCAGCCGCACGGCATACGGCGACCAGCGTCCGGGCAGACCGGACTCCTCGCCCACCGCATCGAGCAGTTCAGCGGCCGTGGAGCGGCCCGGCCGGGCGACGAGCGTCACCTCGGGCCGCTCGTTGTCGGCCTCCAGCAGGTCCTCGATCCCGGCGCGCCCGCCGCCCAGCGAGTCCCACAGTGCGGAGACGACCCACCGCGGATGCGAGTGCACCACGGCCAGATGATCTTCGGCGTCCTCGTCGTACGGCGGAGCGACCCGCTCCAGCCAGGCGTCCAGATCGTTCTGCGCGATCTTGCGCAGGACGGCGTTGACGAACTTCGCCCGCCCGTCGCCGAGCACTACCCGCGCCAGCTCCACGCTCGCCGACACGGCCGCGTGGGTCGGGATCCGCGTCCCGAGCAGCTGGTGCGCACCGAGCGCGAGCACATCGAGCACCGGCGGGTCGACCTCGCGCAGCGGCCGGTCGATGCACGTCGCGATGATCGCGTCGTACGTGCCCTGGCGGCGCAGCGTCCCGTACACCAGCTCGGTGGCGAGCGCCGCGTCCCGGCCGTCGAAGTCCTCCTTCTCGCGGGCCTTCTTCAGCAGGGGCGGCAGTACGAGATTGGCGTACGCGTCCCTCTCGTCGACGGCCCGCAGCGCCTCGAAGGCCAGGATCCGCACGGGATCCTTCTTGGGACGGCGGTACGGCTTGGGGGGACGGCGACGTGCCTGCTCGTTCAAAGGTGCTCCGCTGTTGCTGTGTCTTCCCGGGGGACACCCCCGGACCCCCGGCCGGAGGCAGGCCCACCGGGCCGGGCCGCCCGGCATCGCGAGTGAACCTCAGTGAAAGGGTCGAACCCTCTCAGCCTACGTCCGTGCCGCCCACCTTCTCGCCCGGGGCGATGCGCACCCCGCGCGCCCAGTCGGCGGCGCGCATCGGCTTCTTGCCCTGCGGCTGGACCCAGAGCAGTTCGACGGCATGCGAGCCGGTCCCGACGTACACATTGTTCTTGCCGACGGAGAGCTCGCCGGGCGCGAGATCCGTACGGTCGGGCACCAGCGCTGCCTGGATCAGCTTGAGCCGTTCCCCGCGGAAGACCGTCCACGCGCCCGGCGCGGGGGTGCATCCGCGGACGACGCGGTCGACGCGGAGCGCCGGAGCGTTCCAGTCCACAAGCGCGTCCTCGACGCTGATCTTCGGCGCGAGCGAGACGCCCTCGGCCGGCTGCGGCACGGCCTGCAGGGTGCCGTCCTCGATGCCGTCCATGGTCGCGGCGAGCAGTCCGGCGCCGGCGAAGGCGAGCCGGGTGAGCAGGTCACCGCTGGTGTCGGTGGGCCGTACGTGCTCGGTGATCACGCCGTACACCGGACCTGAGTCGAGGCCTTCCTCGATCTGGAAGGTCGCGGCGCCCGTCATCTCGTCCCCGGCGAGGATGGCGTGCTGGACCGGCGCGGCGCCGCGCCAGGCGGGCAGCAGCGAGAAGTGGAGATTGACCCAGCCGTGGCGGGGCACGTCCAGGGCCACCTTGGGCAGCAGCGCCCCGTAAGCGACGACCGGGCAGCATTCGGGCGCGATCTCGCGCAGCCGCGCCAGGAATGCCTCGTCCCGCGGCTTGGCCGGCTTGAGCACCTCGATCCCAGCTTCCTCGGCGCGCTGGGCGACCGGGCTGGCCACCAGATGGCGGCCGCGTCCGGCGGGTGCGTCGGGCCGGGTGACGACGGCGGCGACTTCATGCCGGCCGGAGGCGATCAAGGCGTCCAGGGAGGGTACGGCGACCTCGGGGGTGCCTGCGAAGACGAGCTTCATCGGTGGCTGACTGCCTCTCAGGCTGGTATGTGCAAATAGCTGGTGATGCGTGCGGTGACGAGCGGCGCACCAGTCTATGGGCCGGGGGGGCGGGGGCGTACGGAGGACCGTGCGCCCCCGCGCATATGCGCAAAACGCTCCCGCAGCGTGACCACATCGCCACGTAGAGCGTTGGTCAAGAGAGATTGACCGAAACGGGCCGCCCCGGATGCGGCCCGACTCCTTTTCAACGCCGGTTCGAGAGGCTTGTCAATGGCCGACCACGCAACCCACGACGCTCAAGCCCGAGCAAGCCTGCATCTGTTGGTGCGGGACATCGAGCGGGTCCGGCGGCAGGTGGACGCATTGCGCACGCTCACCGCCCAGCTGGGAAATGTCTACCGCCCGCGCCGATCCGGCCCCTCCACGGGCTTCGTCGTCTATGGCAGGGCGCCGGCCCCGACCGTCCGTCTTGCGCAGGAGCTGCGGGACAGCGTCGAGACACTGGTGACCGCGGCCGTGGACTTCGATCGTTCGCTGGGCTTCTCTTGGGACGCGGTGGGCTCGGCACTCGGGGTGACCAAGCAGGCGGTCCACCGCCGCTACGGCGCGCGACGGGCCGCGCAGCAGACGGACCCGGTGGACATGGACCACGGCGCGGACCCGACGCCGACCCGCACGCTGCCCGTGGGCTCGGGCCTGCCGGCCGTCCCCGCCGCCCGCGCGATGCCGCCGCAGCCGGCGGTCACCGCCCAATCCCTCCGCGAGGAGGCCCGCCCGAGCGCCTTCCCCGGCCCGCGCAACGGCTGATCTTCCCCCGGCTGCCCCTGCCCTTGACGGGTGGGGGCCGCCGTTTGCTGTGTACGTGGGGGGGCGAGGACGGCCGCTGTACGTGGAGGCGGGGACGACAGCGCAACGCGCGGCCTGGCGGGCGCCGCAGGCATACGCGCGTGGCCCGGCGGGCTGCGAACGACCGGGCGGGTCCCGACTCGTCCGTGGTGTGGCCTTGCCCCCATGCCGTCAGCCGATGTCCGGCGGGTCGATCCTGATCCGTACCGGCTCCATGCCCCCGCGGGCCAGCCGGGCCGCCTGTGCCGACTTGAGCGCGGCCGCCAGCGCCGCCCCGCTGCCCGACGGCACCCTCAGCAGCGCCCGCTCCCACACCTCGCCCACCGGGGGGTCACCCGGCCGCCGTGGTCTGCCCGGATCGGTGACCGGGAGCGGCACCGGACCCAGCAGCTCCGCGTCGCCGGGCAGTCCGGCCGTCGCCACAAACGCGGCGATCGCCTCCGCACGGCCCGTCACCGACGCCATCCGGGAGACCGGCGGGAACCCCAGCTGCGCCCGCTCGCCCAGCTCGCGCTGCGCGTGCCCGACCGGGTCCCAGCGCACCAGCGCCTGGACCGGCCGCAGTGTCGGCTCAGCGACGATCACCACCGTGCCGCCCTCGCTCTGCCCGCGCACCAGCGATGCGGCGTCCATCCAGCGCCGCAGCGCATCCTCGCCCGCCCGCAGGTCGGCCCGTCCCAGCATCGCCCAGCCGTCGAGCAGCAGCGCCGCCGCGTATCCGCCGTCGGCGACGGGCTCCGCGCCCGGCGTGCTCACCACCAGCGCGGGCCGCCCCGGCACGGTGTCCAGCACATGGTCGCGGCCCGATGTGCGCACCTGGACCGCGGGGAAGGCCCGGCCGAGCTCCTCCGCCGTACGCCGCGCACCCACGATCTGGGCGCGCAGTCTCGTACTTCCGCACGCGGCGCAGTGCCAGTCCACCGCACCGCGCCCGCACCACCCACAGGTCAGATCCCGTTCGTCGGGCGCCTCCAGCGGCCCGGAACAGTGCCGGCACCGCGCGGGCGTGCGGCACCGCTCGCACGCGAGCCTGGGCACATAGCCCCGCCTGGGCACCTGGACCAGCACCGGTCCGCTCTTCAGCCCGTCGCGGACGGTCTGCCAGGCCAGACTCGGCAGCCGCGCCGCCCGCGCCGCCTCGTCCCGCGCCAGCTCCCCGTCCCCGACCGTACGCACCAGGGGCGCCGCACTGCGTACCTGCTCACGGTCGGCGATCAGCGGCAGGGCCCAGCCGCTCTCCACCAGCTGGGCCGCCTCCACCGTGCAGCTCGTACTCCCCAGCAGGAAGCCGCACCTGTCGTGCGTGGCCCGCAGCTCGAGGACCTCGCGCACATGCGGGAACGGTGCGTTCTCATCGCTGTGGCTGGAGTCGCCGTCGTCCCAGACGGCGACCAGTCCGAGATCCTGTACGGGAGCGAACATCGCGGCCCTGGTCCCGACGACGGCCCGCACCGACCCCCGCCGCACGGCGAGCCATTGCCGGTACCGCTTCTCGGGCCCGGACTCGGCGGTCAGCACCGCATGCCGGCCCTGCCCCAGCAGCGCGGTGAGCGCGGCGTCGACCCGGGCCGCACGCCGCCCGTCGGGCACGACGACCAGCGCACCCCGCCCCGCGGCGAGCGTCGCCACGACGGCCCGCGCCAGCTCGTCCGGCCACTGCGGCCCGGGCAGCGCGGTCCACACGGCCCGCGGCGCACCCCCGCCCGCGAGCGCCTCCACAAACGCCGCTCCGCGGCCGTACCGCCCCCAGGTCCCGGCGTCCGGCGCGGCGGGCGGCGGCAGCGGCTCCGGCGAGGGCTTCGACTCGGCCCGTCCGTTCCTGGGCGGGATGGCGAGCTGCAGCACATCCGCCAGGCTGCCCGCATACCGATCGGCGACCGCGCGCGCGAGGGCCAGCATCTGAGGGCTGAGCACCGGCTCGGGTGAGACGACATAGGCGAGCGCGGCGAGCGCTCCCCCGTAGTCCGTCTCGGCACGCCGCTCGATGAGAAACCCGTCGATCAGCCCGCCCCCTTCCCGCCGCCCTTCCCGCACACGGTGCGCCCCGGCCCCGAACCGCACCCGCACCCGCACCCCGGGCTGCGCGTCCGCGTCCAGCTCCTCGGGCACGGCATAGTCGAAGTACTGATCGAGATGGAGCACGCCCTTGTTGACCACCACCCGTGCGACGGGCAGCACCTTGGCCAGCGTGGCCCCTCGCCAGGTCCGCGGCTTGGCCTTGGGGACCTTCGCCTTGCGCACGGTCTCCCGGATGAGAGCAAGCTGCTCCGGCCCACCGGCGGCGGGCTCCTCGGGCTGCTTGTCGTCGCTGCTCACAGCCAAATTCCTACCAGACGCCACTGACAGCACGGCGGCCCCGGACCTTGTCGGTCCGGATCCCGGGGCGCGGGCATCGGGATGTGCCGGGGCAGGGGCGTGCTCG
>NZ_JBSFMS010000185.1:0-10091 GCF_053599675.1 Streptomyces sp. NPDC000880
GGTGGCGGTCCGGACAGTACCTGCTCCTGGAAGGCCCGCTCGTCGTCGTCCAGTAGTGCCTGGAAGATCCCCGCGCGGGTACCGAACCGGCCGTCCCTCGACCCGGAAGATCAGACGACGTGCGGCAGCCTCGGCTCTGCCGCATGCCGTTCCAGCGACACCGGGTCCGGCTCCGGGTGCGGCGCGCACGATGCGTGCCGCACCGGCGTCTCGCCGCGCAGCAGGTAGTTCTCCAGGTAGGCGTTGACGCACTGGTTGTTGCCGCCGCCGATGCCGTGCGTGCCGGCGTCCTCCTCCGTGATCAGCACGGAGCCTTTCAGCCGCCGCGCCAGTTCACGCGCCCCTTCGTACGGCGTCGCCGCGTCCCGCTCGGCGGCCAGGATGAGCGTCGGTGGCAGCGCACCGTGCTTGGTACGCACGTCCAGCGGCTGCTGCCGGGGCGCGGGCCAGTAGGCGCACGGTAGATTCATCCAGGCGTTGTCCCAGGTCTCGAAGGGCGCAACGCGCGCGAGCTTGCTGTTGGCGCGGTCCCACACCTCCCATTCGGTCGGCCAGGGGGCGTCGTTGCATTCGACGGCGGTGTACACGGCGTTGCCGTTCTCCGCCTCAAGCGCTTCCTCCGGCCGCGGCGCGGCCTGCTTGACCAGCGGCTCCTCGTTGCCCTTCAGATACTCGGCCAGCGCGCCGGCGCGCAGTGGCCAGTAGTCGTCGTGGTATGTAGCCCTCAGGAATGCCGCGTGCAGCTGGCCGGGGCCGACGTTGCCGCCCGCCGGCTCAAGGGCGAGCCGGGCGCGTACCTGCTCGTAGCTCGTGGCCACATCCTGGGGCGTGGCGCCCAGATGGTACGTCTGGTCGTGCTTGGCGACCCAGGCGCGGAAGTCCGCCCAGCGCCTCTCGAAGGCGAGCGACTGGTACAGGTTGCTGCGGTACCAGATCCGGCCCGGCTTCGGGTTGACCGCCGAGTCGAAGACCATGCGGCGCACATGGGAGGGGAAGAGGGTCGCGTACAGCGCGCCGAAGTACGTGCCGTACGAGGCGCCCATGAAGGTCAGCCGCGGCTGGTGGAGCGCTGCCCGCAGCACTTCGAGGTCGCGGGCGTTGTTCAGCGAGGTGTAATGCCGCAGTGCCGGGCCCGCGTTGCGAGCGCAGCCTTCGGCGTACGCCTTCGCCTGCGCGATCCGCTCCTGCTTGTACGAGGGGGAGGGGTGCACCGGCGCCAGGGTGGGCGCCTTGGTGAAGTCGACCGGGTCCTGGCAGGACAGTGGGGCGGAGCGGCCGACACCGCGCGGGGAGTAACCGACGATGTCGTACGCCTGGGCGATCCGCTGCCACTCGGGGAGCTGGGCGGCCATCGGGAAGTACATGCTGGAGGCGCCGGGGCCGCCGGGGTTGTAGACGAACGCGCCCTGGTACTCGGCCGGCTTGCCGCTCGCCTTCACGCGGCTGACGGTAAGGGAGATCTGCGGGCCCGAGGGGCTGGCGTAGTCGAGCGGGACCTTGACCGTGCCGCACTGGACGGGGGCGGGCAGCATCTCGGCCTTGGGACAGTGTCCGAAGGAGATCCCAGTGGCGGCCGCGCGCTCGGCGGCGACGGTCGTGCCGTACGACTCGGCTTCGGCGGTGGTGGTGCCGCCGGCCGGGGCGACGGCCAGCGCGCAGACGACCAAGGAACTGAGGCTCGTCACGGCCCCGTACATCGCAACTGCTCTCATCGCGCTCCCTTCGTGCGGACGGCGGCCGTGAGGCCACGGACGAAAGGGATCCTTGGTGGGTCAATTGGCGATGTAAAGCACCAATGTCCGGTGTCGGGGTCAATGACTCCGATGCGCCATGCGGCCGCTCGTCAGTGCCGCTCGCAGGTCCGGATCGTCGAGCGCGTCGACGCCCCGCACCGCGACGGCGGTGAGCGTGTCCTTCGGGGAGAGCGCGCCGAGGAGACGCTGGCCGTCGGGCGAGGCCCAGCGGGTGTAGGGATGCACCTCGATCCGAGCGATGGCCAGACAGCCCAGGGTGAGCAGGAGGGGGAGGGTGAACCAGGCGAGGACCGAAGCCCTCGAGTCCTGCTCCTGAGGGAGCATCAGCAGGGCGGCGGCCGCCAGCGCGAGGGTGAGCGCGCTCGCGCCCTGGACGGCGCGTACGGCGGCGGCGACGCCCGATCTGGCCGTGTCCGGGACGGCGAGGCCGGCGCTGACGAGCCGGTCGGCCAGGGCCCGTACCGCGTCGGCGGCGGATGCGGCGGCCCGCACCCCGGCTATCCGGGCCTGGCCCGCGGGCCCTATCGCGCCGATGACCGAGCGCTCCAGGTCGTCCTCGCCCTCCGGGTCGACGACCGTGGCCCAGCCGGTGCGCGCGAGCAGCAGCCTGCGGCCGCGGTGCATCGAGACGAGCGTGAGTTCCGTGACCCGGCGCGGGCCGCCGGCCAGGAAGGCGGCTTCGTACAGGCTCAACTCCCCCTTCCGGCTTGTTCCTTCGGGGGAGGGGCGAGCGGCTTCGACGGCGGCGATGCAGAGCCGGGCGCAGCTGATGCCCGCCGCGGCCCAGGCCACCAGCAGGAAAAGGACCCAGAACATGGCCGAGTTCTACGCGAGATGTCCGCGGCTGCGCCATGGGTTGTTCACCATGCGGACCGTGGCGTTATCGGTTCGTGACGCCGGCGCGCGGCGGCGGTCCGGTGGGGCTCGCGGTCGCGGCGGAGTCGTCGGCGATGGCGTCGAAGTCGACCTGGCGGGGCTTGCGGCGGTGGCGCGTCGGCCGTGCGGCGGGCTACGGGGGCTCGCGGTGGCCTTGCGGCGGTCAGGAGCTGCTGCTGCCGCCTCCGCAGCTGGACCCGCCCGAGGATCCGCCGCAGCTGGAACCTCCTGACGAACCGCCGCAGCTGGAGCCGCCGGACGAACCGCCGCAGCTCGATCCCCCGCCTGTGCCGCAGCTGGAGCTGGAGCAGCCGGATCCCGGGCTCGACCCGGCGCACCACACGGCCGCGGAGGCCGTGTGCGACGACGAGTCGCCGTCCGCGCGGCCCGCCGGGATCCGTGCCGCCGTCGTCAGCTGCGCCTGGAGCGCGGGATCCGGCACTCCGCGCAGACCGTGGACCGCGACGAGATGGGCCGCCGAGTACACCTGGGCGTACTGCATCAAGTACGAGCGCAGGGCGTGCTGCCCGGCCGTGGTGATCCGCCGCCGGGCGCGGCCCCCCATCATGAACCCGATCACGATGCCCGCGATCAGGGCAGGCAGAACCATCGCGATGAACGGCGGGCCGGAGTCCACCGTTCCGTCGTCCTGGATGAAGCTGAAGATGGTCAGGCCGAAGGAGAGGGGCAGCGCCATGACGCAGAGGAAACCCTGCGTGTAGCCCCACACCGTCAGCCCCCGGTTCTGCCCGGGCGGCGTCATCAGCCCGCGTGCGGCGAGGCCGTCGCCGATCTCCTGCACGGCGGGGTGGCGCATCACGGCGAGGCGCAAGGTGTGCAGCGCCCCGGTCGGGGCGGCGGCCAGCTGCTCGAACACCGCGCGCTCCACGGGGTCATGGGCGAGGGCCTGCCGTACGGAGACGATGCCCGGGCCGCCGATGACCAGCCGGCCGTCCGAGTGCATGGCGGCGAGCGCGGCGTCGGTGACACGGGCGGGCCCGCCGCTGAGGAAGGCCGCCTCGTAGACGTGCTGGATCTGCCCGCCGCCGGCCGGGTGGCGGGGCCGGGACGCGGAGGCCCGGACGATCAGCGCGGCGGACGAGGCGCCGATGGCGAGGTACACGAACACGGCGAGAAGGACCATGCCGTTCACCGCCTGGCGAGCGCGGCGCGGGCCGCACGGACGAGCCGGGTGCCCCGGCGCGGCGGATGGGCTGCGGCGCGCTCCTCCCACCAACGGGTGAGCAGGCGGCGGGCGTTGTCGTCACCGGGACGTCCGGAGACGAGCAACTGCTCGGCGAAGTCGAGCGCGTCGCGGCGGTAACCGGCGTGCATGGGGCGGCCCTTGGCGTACGCGAGAAACGCGGCGCGGTATCCGTCGCCGAGGATCTCGGGCAGCTCCGGGGCGAGATTGGCGACGACGTCGGCACGCTTGGCGGCGAGGGCGCGGCTCTGGACGCGGAGGCGCTGTGAGTCGAAGCCTTCGGGGGCGGGGGTGCCGGCGACGAGAGCGGAGAGAAGGGCGGCCTGTGGGAGCGCGACGCGCTCGCGGGCGTCGGGTGAGCTGCTCTCCACAATCCTGGGGCGGGCCGCCGGGCCCCCTCGCGCGCGGGCTACGCCGCGCGGTCCGGCGGTCTGCCCCGCTACCCTCCCGCGGATCGTTGTCAACTCCGCAGCCAGCTCCTCCTTGGGCGGGAAGTCGTCGTCACGCTCCAGCAGAACCCCGGGCGGGGACACCCGTGCCCGCAGGTCCGACAGGATGTCCAGGATCGGCTCGGTGACCGGGTGCGCGTGGGTGTCGTGCCAGATGCCGTCGCGTTGGGTGCCGCCCGCCACGTGGACGTACGCGATCGCCTCGACCGGGAGTTCGTCGAGCGCCGTCGCCGGGTTCTCGCCGCGGTTGACGTGGTTGGTGTGGAGGTTGGCCACGTCGATCAGCAGGCCCACGCCCGTCCGCTCGACCAGCTCCGCCAGGAACTGGCCCTCCGTGAGCTCCTCGTCGGGCCAGGAGATCAGCGCCGCGATGTTCTCCAGTGCCAGCGGCACCGGCAGGGAGTCCTGTGCGATGCGGACGTTCTCGCAGAGCACCTTCAGTGCGTCCCAGGTGCGCGGCACAGGCAGCAGATGGCCCGCCTCCAGCTGCGGGGATGCGGTGAGCACGCCTCCGGCCCGTACGAACGCGATGTGTTCGGTGACCAGGGGCGCGCCGAGTGCCGTCGCCCGCTCGGCCAGGTCCGCGAGCCGCGGCGCGGACGGGCGGTCCGCGCCACCCAGGCCCAGTGATACGCCGTGCGGGACGATCCGCGTGCCGCGTGAGCGCAGCCGGGTCAGCGCCGCGGGCAGATGGCCGGGGCAGATGTTCTCCGCGACGACCTCTACCCAGTCGATGCCCGGCAGCTCCTCCACCGCGTCCGCGATCTCCGGGCGCCAGCCGATGCCGATACCGAGTTCCATTGGGTCCCCCTCCTCTGCGCCGTGTGACGGTGCGTGCAGAGCTCATGGCCCCGCCGGACAGCGGTGAACCCAGAGGAGGGGACGTTCAGAGCTTGATTTGAGGTTCCGGCGGGTTCCGGCCGGAACCGGGCTCCCCGGCGTTACGGCCGGTTGGTGTTGATCGCTGTCGGAGGCCCCGGCTGCGTGGACGGCCGCGAGGTGAAGGACTGGTCCTCCGGGGGCGTCACCGGCGCCGGCGACGGCGGCAGGTTTCCGTTCGGCGGCGGGGGACCGCTCGGGCTGGCCGTCGCGCCGGCCGCCGCCTCGTTGGCGATCGCGTCGAAGTCGACCATCCCGGTCGCCTCCAGCATCGTGATGTGGTCGAGCACCGTCTGGTTCGCGTCGCTCGCCAGCTGACGTATCAGCGTGTTGCGCGTGGTGTGCCGGACCTGCGCTATCACCGCGAAGACCTTGCCGTGGGCATTGCGCAGCAGATTCGCGAACTTCCGCTCGTACTCCTGCCCGCTCGCCGCCGACAACTCCCGCAGCCAGCTCTGCTGCTGCTCCGTCGGCTGGTTCGGCAGCTCGACGCCGAGCTTCGCCGCCACATCGCGCGCCCGCTTGTCGAGGTCGGTGTGGCCCACCACGAGATGGTCGCCCGCGTCCTTGATCGCCTTGCTCGGCGCTCGCTCGATCGCCTGCTGCCCGGCGGGTAGCTCCCACAGCCCGGCCAGCCGGACCTTCACCAGCAGATCGCGGTCCACCGCTGACAGCGGACCCCACTGTGTCGCCACGCTCGAGGCGTTGAGATTGTCCTGACCGGTGCCGGAACGGTCCGCGTACGACCACACGGGGAACGCGAGCGCGCCTACTGTGGCGACCAGAGCCGCGATGATGAGAGCCGTCCCGTTGATGCGCCGCAACAAAGTGCCTCCTGAACCGATACGTTTCTCGGCAACCAACCGCCAACCAAATCAGCGCTCAACCTACTTGGCGGTATTGAGAGGTACGTAACGCGGGCACGTTGTGTTCAGCCGCGCAGCGAGGGATGATCCGCGACCACCGTGCACGACCCCGGAGCGATCTCCGTGAAGCCGGCGTCCCGCACCACCGGCAGGCCGCTGACGTTGAGTTTCCGCCAGCGCGCGGGATCCGCGGTGCGCACGGAGAGCGGGAAACCGGCCTCGCGCCATGCCTTGCGGTCCGCATCCGACAGCTCCCACCAGGCCAGTTGGGCGCCGTGTCCGGCCTGCGCCATCGCCTTGCCCGCCGACATGGCGACATCCGGGCTCAGCCACAGCACCGGGCCCGCGAGGTCGGGCGCGGCGGGCGGTTCGGGGTCGTCCAGGTCCGTGCCCGAGACCTGGAGCTTGGCCAGCTCCTTGGGCCAGCCGTCCAGCGGGACGGGCGGAAAGACCCGTACCTCCGCGGTCCCGCCCGTCACCGTGATGCCCGGCAGTGCCCCGGCCTTGCGCCACTCCGCGCCGCGCGCCCGCCGCACCACCTTGCGGATCCGGGCGTCCTGCCAGTCACTCATCGACTGCGCCCACTCTCCGTCGCCCACCGACCGCTCGTCGCTCAGGATGCCGAGCACGGCGCGGGCCGCGGTCTCCAGCGCGTCGGTACGGGACGGGGGTTCGGCCTTCTCGATGCGCACCACCAGCGGAAGCACGAACTGCGGGGCTTCGTCGCGTGCGGTGTTCTCGTGCCGGAAGGGGCTGTCGGCGGGACTGTCGGGGCGGGGTTCTTCGCTGCTCACACCGGCAAGTCTGCCAGCCGTGCTGTCCTGACCGGTCCGGGCTGTTGGCGGAACGGGTGGCTCCGGGCCACGATGCACACCATGAAAAGTGATCTCTTCACTTCCGAGAATATGGCGCAGCCGGCCACCGCCCCCGGCATGACCCTGCAGAACGCCAAGTCGATCAAGTACGCCGTCAACGGCGAGATGCACGCGCGACAGGGATCGATGATCGCCTTCCGCGGCAATCTGCAGTTCGAGCGCAAGGCCCAGGGCATAGGCGGCATGCTCAAGCGCGCTGTCACCGGCGAGGGCCTGCCGCTGATGGCGGTGCGCGGCCAGGGCGAGGCATGGTTCGCCCACGAGGCCGCCAACTGCTTCATCGTCGACATCGACCAGGGCGACGCGCTGACCATCAACGGCCGCAACGTCCTGTGTTTCGACGCCACCCTCTCGTACGAGATCAAGACGGTGAAGGGCGCCGGCATGACCGGCGGCGGGCTCTTCAACAGCCTCTTCACCGGCTATGGAAAGCTCGCCGTCATTTGCGAGGGCAGCCCCATCGTGATACCCGTCACCGCCACGCATCCGGTGTACGTCGACACGGACGCGGTTGTCGGCTGGAGCGCCCAGCTGAACACCTCCCTGCACCGTTCGCAGTCCGTGGGCTCGATGATCCGCGGCGGTTCGGGCGAGGCCGTACAGCTGATGCTGCAGGGCGAAGGATTCGTGATCGTACGGCCCAGCGAGTTCACCCCGCAGAAGGCGTCTGCCAGCTGAAACTGCGATGAGCGGGCCGCCGTTACGGCGTTCCCGCTGCTGCCCGCCGCGCGCTGCTGATCGCGGGCGCGGCGGGCGCGTTGGCCCGCCCGCTGAGCTCGCTCCGTGGCGTGGACAGCGCGAGTTAACCTCGTACGCATGGACGAGTCGAACGGGTCGCAGGAGCCGTACTGCGAGACCCCGGACCCTGCGCCGGGGGAGGCAGGCGGCCCGCCGTTTGCTGACTGCGTGCTGTGCCGGAAGCCGACGGAGTATCCGGAGTCGGTCAAGGGTGTGACGCTCTGCCCCGTATGCGAATGGCAGGAGGCCCAGCGGACGGCGTGCTCGGGCTGACCCCTCCCGCTAGCCGCGCATGAGGTCGGAGACCTTCACAAAGCGGTAGCCGCGCTTGCGCAACTCGGGGACGATCCTCCGGACCGCCCGCTCGGTGACAGGAGCCGCGCTGCGCGTGCAGTGCATCACCACCAGGGATCCCGGCCGCACCCCCGCGAGCACCTGCTCGGCGACCGCGTCGGCGTTCGTGGCGAAGGCGTCGCCACTGACGACGTCCCACTGGACCACGGTCACCTTCGCCGGGGCGACGGCGCGCCGTGCCGCGTCGTCGTAACAGCCGCCGGGGAAGCGGAAGTACGGAACCACATTGCGCGCCCCCGCCCTCTTTAGCGCGGCAAAGGCCCGGTCCACGTCGGCCCGCATGTCCTTCTTGTCGACCACCGGCAGGCCGTAGCACGGGGACTTGAAAGCGTAGTGGCTGTACGAGTGATTTCCGATCTCGAAAAGCTGGTCGTTGCCGACCGACTTCGCCTGACCGGGGTACTCCTCGGCCCAGCGGCCCGTCATGAAGATTGTCGACGGTACGTGCAGCCTCCGCAGCGACGCGATCAGGGCAGGGTTGTCGAACCGCTCCCCGCGGGCGGCCCGCGGCCCCTGATCGGCCGTCATGTCGGCGTCGAAGGTGAGCGCGACCGTCTTGGACGCCGCTTTCGGCGCGCGCTCGAATACGGGGGTCAGGCCGCTGGGAGCCTTCTTCTCGACCCTGTCGACCGGCTTCCCGGGCTGGGGTGAGACGGGCGCGGTCGTCCGCCTGGGGGAGGCCTTCTCGGAACCACCGTCGCAGCCAATGAGCAGGGTGCTCATAACGGCCACAGCTGTGAGTCTTCGTACGAAAATGGTCACTGGCGGAAGCTATCCGATTGAGCGTCGTCGGCCTCGGTGACAGGCGGTCAGAGAACTTCTTCCGCACGGTGGATGAGTACAACTCCCGCTCATCCGTATCAGGGGTCGGACGCGTCCCCCGGCTGCCGTTCGGCAATTCCCCGGCGACGGTGACTTCGCACTCGTCACGTACGACAGCTGACGCCTCCACGGAACGGCCCCGGGTGTCCGCGGATGCCCGGGGCCCTACCTCTGCTCAGCCATGAGCGACCCCGGACCTCAGTCGTCGGCGGCCGCGCAGTCGGCCGCGTCAGGGTCCGCGGTGTCCAGCCTCGCGGTAAGCGCATTGAGATCGGCACGCAGCTCACGGATGCGCTCCAGGGACATCCCGGTGGCCGCCGCGATCCGGCGCGGCACGTCCAGCGCCTGCTCACGGAGCGCGGCGCCCTCGGCCGTGGGGCGGGCGGTGACCGAGCGCTCGTCCTCCGGGCTGCGCCTGCGCTCCACGTAACCCGCCGCCTCCAGGCGCTTGAGCAGCGGTGACAGGGTGCCCGAGTCCAGCCGCAGATGCACGCCGATCCGCTTCACCGGCAGCTCGCCGTGCTCCCAGAGCACCAGCATCACCAGGTACTGCGGATAGGTGAGGTTCAGATCCTTCAGCGCGGTCCGGTAGACGCCGTTGAAGGCGCGGGACGCGGCGTGCAGCGAGAAGCAGATCTGGTTGTCGAGGCGCAGGAAGTCCTCGTCCGGCACGGTCGCCAACGTCGTCTTCTCCATGAAGACAGCATACCCGCTCGTTACTCGCACACCATTTAGTTGTGCACAACTGAATGGTGTGCCACTATCGTGGTCAACGGTTCCCCCACGGACGAAGAGGGATGCAACTCATGGACGCGATCTACACCGCTGTCGCCACCGCCAACGGCCGCGAAGGCCGTGCAGTCAGCTCCGACGGCCACGTCGACCTGCCGCTCGCCCACCCCAAGGCCCTCGGCGGCAACGGTCAGGGGACCAACCCCGAGCAGCTCTTCGCCGCCGGTTACGCCGCCTGTTTCGCCAGCGCGATGGGTGCCATCGGCCGCATGGAGAAGATCGACGTCAAGGACGCCTCGGTGACCGCCGAGGTCAGCATCGGCAAGGACACCGACGGCGGCTTCGCCCTCGCCGTGGTCATGCGAGTCGAGCTGCCCGACCACCTCCAGGGCGAGGCGGGCCGCGACCTCCTGGAGAAGACCCACGCCTTCTGCCCCTACTCCAAGGCCACCCGCGGCAACCTGCCGGTCGAGCTCGTCATCGAGTAGTCGCGCGCGGGGCGGACCCGCGGGCGAATCCGGGCGGCTGCCCGCAGGTCGGTC
>NZ_JBSFMS010000186.1:0-9535 GCF_053599675.1 Streptomyces sp. NPDC000880
GGTTGTGTGGTAACTCCCATCTTCGCAGGTCAGCAGGCACCTCTCTTCATTTCTCTATCCACGGGACACGGGACAGTCGGTGGATCGAGGCTTAGTTTCGGGGGCTCAGCCCCGGGCCCCGCGCTTGATCTCCCCCAGATTTCGTCTGGGGGAGATCAAGGACACGGCCGAAGGCCGTACGGGGGTCCTGGGGCGGAGCCCCAGTTCGGGAAGGGGCGGGTCGGGGAACAGGCCCGCCGCAGGCGCGTACTACGAGGCGCGCGACTCACCAGCCAACGACTGCACCGCTGCGAAAGAACACCCCGCTCGGCGCCGAGTCCGGCAACGTCGCGGCATACGCGATATCCGCAGCCGCGTCCTCCGGCGAGCGCTCGGCATCGGGACGCATCCGCGTGCGGACCAGACCCGGGTTGACGGCGTTCACCAGCACACCCGTGCCGTCCGTCTCCTTGGCCAGAAGCACGGTCACCGCGTTCAGCGCGGCCTTGGACGCCGAGTAGGCCGGCGCCTGCGGGAAAAGCCCGTTGGTGAAGGAGCCCGTACCGCTGGAGACCATCACCACCCGGCCCCACCCGTACTGAACCATCGCCGGCAGAAAGGCCTGGGAGACCCGCCACGCGCCCAGCACGTTCACCGCGAGCGTAGCCTCGACCAGCGACAGCGGGACGGCGGACGGCGGGTCACCGCGGTCGAGGAACGTCCCGGCGTTGTTCACCAGGACGTCGACGCGCCCCACCCGTTCCGCCACGCGCTTGACCGACGCGTCGTCCGAGACATCGAGGGCGACTGCCTCCGCGCCCGCGCCGAGTTCCGATGCCGCCGCGGTCACCGCCTCCTCGTCGCGGCCGCCGAGCACCACACGGAAGCCGCGCGCATGCAGCAGCGTGCTGACCGCCAGGCCGAGACCCCGGTTCGCACCCGTCACGAGGGCGGTACGCGACTTCTCCCGTTCCACCATCACAGCACCGCGTCGGCGAGGAGTTCGAGCTGGCCGGTGTCGCTGCCGCACGGCATGAAGACGATCTCGTCGCAGCCGGCCTCCTCGTACTCCTTCACCGCCCGCCGCAACCGGTCCGCGTCGGTGAACGCCATGCCCACGATGGACTCGGCCCGCCCGCTGAAGGCGTAGTAGTCCAGCAGATACTCCTTGGCCCGGTCCGCGGCCGCCGCGCCCAGCGAGAAGTACAGCAGAGTCACCAGATGCGGCCTGTCCGTCCGTCCGGCCTTCTCCCAGGCGGCCGTGACCCGCGCTGCGTTGGCCCGGTAGCCGGACGGCGAGCTTCCGCCGGCGATCCAGCCGCGACCGTACTTCGCCGCGCGCCGGAACGCCGCGTCGGACGTGCCGCCGACCAGCACCGGCGGCGGCGTCTGCGGAGTCGGACCGACAAGCCGGTCGAAGCCGAGGCCGTCGCCGTCCCAGATCCGGGCCAGGTCGACCAGCAGCGAGTCCAGCACGGGCCCGCGCGCGGAGTGCGGAACACCCGACACCGCGAAGTCGTCCTCCCGGTTCCCCGCCGCGACACCGAGCGTCAGACGGCCCCCGGACAGGCGGTCGAGCGACGCCAGTTGCTTCGCCAGCAGAGGGGTGTTGTTGCGGTACGGCGGGGTCAGCACCGTAGTTGCCAGCTTGATCCGGTCGGTCACGGCGGCGGCCGCCGTGAGCGCGATCAGCGGCTCGTAGTTGTCGTACACCAGACGGTCGAGGACCCCGAGCGTGGAGAAGCCGAACAGCTCCGCCTGCCGCGACCAGTCGATGATCTGGTCCCGGCGGGCCCCGGGGACGGTGGAGGGGAGTCCCACACCGATCTGCATCAGCGGCCTCCTTCGGCCGGAGGACTGGCCGGGCCCGCTGCCGCGAGTCCGGTGAGGACGTCGACGATCCGGGCCGGGGACGGACGCGACTGGATCTCCTGGCGCACTTCCTGTGCGGCTTTGCGGTACGCGGGCTCGTGAAGGAGATCGAGCACCGCCGTACGGATCCGCACCGGCTCGGCCTCGTCCTTGCCGAGGCTCAGTCCCGCCCCGGTTGCCGTGAACCGCTGGGCGTTGAAGGTGTGGTCGATCAGCTGCGGAACCACCAGCTGCGGCAGCCCGGCGGCGAGCGAGGTGAGGATCGTGCCGGCGCCACCGTGAGCCACCACCGCGTCGCAGTGGGGCAGTACGGCGTGCAGGGGCACCGATTCCAGCACCTTCACCCGCTCGGGCACCTCACCCAGCAGATGCCGCTGCTCGCGGGCGACCGCGACCACGATTCCGACGTCGAGCGTCTCGAGCGCGTCGACGACCCGCGGGGCGAGATACATGTCGTTGTGCAGGCGCCCCACCGTCGTGCCCCAGGTGACGCACACCCGCGGCCGGCGGCGCTCGGCCGGCGGCAGCGGGACGGGCAGCGACCCGGAACCGTTGTACGGCACCGGGCGCACCGGCTGCCGCACGATCGGACGCGACGCCTCCGCCGCGGGCACCTGCATGCCGGTCGGGCAGGGATCGAGGGTCAGGCTGCCCAGCAGGTCGACGCCGTCGAGGCCGAAGCGCTCGCACAGCGGAGCCATGACTTCGCGCTCCAGCTCCACGGCGCCCGCCCGGTGCATCAGATCGGCGCCCCACGGAAAGCGCACCGCAGGCACCCCGAGAACCGCGGCCGCCAACGGGCCCGCGTACGCCGTGGGTTCGAAGACGATCAGGTCCGGCAGCCAGGCGCGGCCGTACGCCACCAGATCGTCCGCCATCGCGGCCGCCAGATCCGCGAACAGCGACACCGCCCGCGGCCCCCTGGCCCGTGTCGGCCGGGCGGCCGACACGGGCGCTCGCCCGGGTATGTAGTCGCGGATCCGGGCGACGGCGTCGACGCTGTCGTCCCCGACCGCCACGGCGGGCACCCCGGAAGCGGCGATCGTCGCGCTCAGCGCGGGCGAACTGGCCGCCCTCACCTCATGACCGGCTGCCCGCAGCGCCCAGGCCAGTGGCACCATCTGGTAGTAGTGGGTCGGCCATGCCCAGCTCGTGAACAGCACCCGCATGTGTCGCTCGCCCCTTCCGGTGCGTCACTCGTCAGTCGCCGAGACCTGCCTGCCGGTGGGCCTCGGCCGCCGCGCGCACCAGGGCCAGCTGGCCCTCCAGGGTGGGCGCGTAGGGCGAGATCCCGAGGGTGGTGACACCGGCCGCGGCGAAGTCCGACATACGGCGGGCGATCCGGTCCGGCGGCCCCAGCAACGAGGTGCTGTCGATGAATTCGACCGGCACCGCCGCCGCGGCGCCGCGCGCGTCCCCGGACCTGAAGCGGTCCTGGACCTCGTCGGCCGCCTTCTCATGGCCCATCCGCACGGCCAGGCGATAGTAGAAGTTGTTGTCCTTGTCGCCCAGGCTCATGAAACGGGCGACATAGTGGCTGATTGCCTCGGCCGCGGACCGTACGTCCGAGCCGACCGCCATCGGGGCGGACACGAACGCGTCGAAGCCATCCAGGTCCAGGCCCGCCCGCTGACGTCCCGTACGCAGCTGGATCAGCGCCTCCTTGGCGAGCTCCGGGGAGCAGAACACCCCGACCCAGCCGTCGGCCATCTCACCGGTCAGCTGCAGACTGCGCGGACCGACCGCGGCCAGATACACCGGCAGCCGCGGCTGCGCCGGCTCGGTGGTGAGCCGGAATGCGCCGCCGTTGCCGCCGGGCATCGGCAGCGCGAAGTGCTCGCCGGCGTAAGTGACTTCCTCCCGGGCCAGGGTGCGCCGCACCACCTCCACGTACTCCCGGGTACGGGCCAGCGGCTTGGCGAACGGCGCGCCGTGCCAGCCCTCCGTCACATGGGCGTTGGAGATCCCGAGACCGAGCCTGAACCTGCCCCCGGACAGTCCGTCCAGGGTGGCCGCGGTCAGCGCCATGCTCACCGGCGTACGGGCCGGGATCTGGATGACAGTGGAGAGCAGGCCGATGCGGCTGGTGCGCGCGGCCACCCAGCCCAGCACGGAGACCGCGTCCGAGCGGAAGCCCTCGGGGGCCGCGGCGACGTCGAAGCCCAGCCGCTCCGCCTCCTGCGCGGTCTCCGCGCAGCCCTGGGGGACGAGATTGATCCCGAGTCGCATCGCGCGTCACTCGTCCTTGTAGGCGATGACGAGTGAGTCGGTGTTGCTCAGCACCTTGGACTCGGTGCGCGAGAAGCCGGCCTTGCGCATCCAGTCGGCACAGTCCTTCGTGCTGTACTCCGAGCCGCTGTGCGTGACCAGCAGCATGTCCAGGCTGATCAGCAGGTTGACCAGATCGGTCGGCTGCTCGGCGACCATGCGGTCGTACACCAGCAGCGCGCCGCCCGGGCGCACGGCCTGGAATGCCTTGGTGATCAGCCCCTGGCGCTGCTCGGCGCCCCAGTTGTGCAGCACATGCCCCATGATCAGGACATCGCCCTCGGGCAGCGAGTCGACGAAGAAGTCACCGCCGACGAAGCTGATGCGGTCCTGGGTGCCCAGCTTCTCCATGTGCTCGTCGAAGGCCCAGCCCATGTGCGGCAGATCGAAGACGGTCGCCTTCGGCTTCGGGTGGGCTTCCAGGAGCAGCGCGGACAGATTGCCCCGCGCACCGCCGACGTCGACGAACGTTTCGTACGCCGAGAAGTCGAAAGCGGCAGCGAGCTTGGGGGCGACCAGGCTGTTGAGCGAGTCCATCATGCCGAGGAACTGCCGCAGATGCTCGGGGTCGTCGCCCATCTGCCCGACGATGTCCCCCTCCTTGCCCTTGACCTGGGGTTCCCCGGTGCGCAGCGCCTCGGTGAGATTCGTCCACGCCGGGTACAGCATCGAGTTGGCGCGCTCCAGGAAGCCGCCTGCGTAGCTCCGCTTGTTGCGGTCGAGGAACCGGTCGGCGGCCGGGCTGTTGCGGTAGCGGCCGTCCTCCAGCTCGACCAGGCCGAGTGTGACCAGCGCGGTGATGAAGTCGTCCGAGCCGCGAGGGTGCAGGCCCGCCGACGAGGCCAGCTCGTCCTTGGTGGCGGGTCCGGCGGCGAGGGTGGAGAAGACGTCCAGTTCAAGCGCGCTCAGCAGGATCTTGGCCGTGCAGAAGGCGGTGCCGAGCCGGATGAGCGACTCCGGGCTGGACGTGTCCGTGAGGGAAGCGTGAGTCGTCACAGACGAACTCCTTTCTCGGTTACCGGACAGGGCGGGGTCGTGGCGTGCCCGGGCCATGTTTTGGCACCGGCCTCGAAGTCCTCTTGAGCGGGGATCGGCCGGGCCCCCCGAGCGCTCCCTGATCCGGCCTGATCCGAAAGACACCGCCCAACCGGAGCAGGCCTCGATCGGGCGTTGAGCGGGGGCGGAGACCGTGACGCCGAATCCCCGTGCTCTTGGACCGTGCTCTTGGAGGCAGAACCATGGCCGACAATCCACCGATCCGCGTGATCCTGCGGATGGAGATCCTCCCGGGCGTGCAGGAGGAGTTCGAGAAGGTCTGGTGGGAGGTGGCATCGGCCATCGCCAGGCAGCCCGCCAACCGAGGACAGACACTGGTGCGCTCCATCGAGGAGGACCGTGTCTACTACGTCATCACCGACTGGGCGGACGAGCCCTCGTTCCGTGCCTTCGAGCTCAGCGAGGCGCATGTCGAGCACCGGCGCAGGCTGCGGCCGTACCGCGGCGCGGGCGACATGGCAGTGACGCGGACGGTGTACGACCTGCCGCCCGCGCCGCCGGCCGCCGAGGTCCCCGCGCAGCGGACGGCGGCCCCGGGCACGCAACCGGTGGCGTTCATCGGTCTCGGCAACATGGGCGCCGGGATGGCACACAGCCTGATCGACTCCGGCCGGTCCCTCACCGTCTTCAACCGCACCGCCGCCAAGACCAGGACGCTGGCGGAAGCCGGCGCCACGGTGGCCGCGAGCGCCGCGGAAGCCGCAGCGGGACACTCCGTCGTCGTGCTCAGCCTGAGTGACGAACCGGCCGTGGAGGACGTGCTGTTCGGGCAGATCGTTCCGGTACTCGCCCCGGGCGCCGTCGTCATCGACACCTCCACCGTCTCCCCGGCCTACGCGAAAGAGTCGGCGGCCCGGCTGTCGGCCGCCGGGCTGCGCCGGGTCGAGGCCTGTGTCGTCGGCAACCCCTTCCAGGCCCGCGAAGGCAAGCTGCGCGTCTACACCAGCGGCGACGAGGACGACATCGACGAGGTCCGCCCGCTGCTCGACACCATCGGCAGCGAAGTCGTCCACCTGGGCGAGCCCGGCACGGCCGCCACCATCAAGCTCATCTTCAACCTGCTGCTCGGCGCCCAGGTCGCCTCGCTCGCTGAGGCCGTCGCGTACGGAGTGGAGGCCGGGCTCGACCGGGACAGCCTGCTCGGCGCCATCGCAGGCAGCGGATTCAGCTCCGTCGTCATGAGGTTCCGCGCCGAGCTGATGCGCAAGTCCTCCTACGAGCCCGCCTTCTTCCGCTCCACGCTGATGGAGAAGGACCTGCGCCTTGCCATCGACGACGCGGCCCTGGCGGGCGTCGGGCTACCCGTCCTCGACAAGGTGCGCGAGAGCTTCGCCGCCGCGGTCGCGGCGGGCGACGGCGACAAAGACGCTTCCGTACTCATCGAGCACACCACCGCTGCCGGCAAGGGGAAAGCGGCGAAAGGGGGACGGCCGTGACCGACGACGACTGGCACCTGCGGCTCCGGGACCTCGCCGAGGCAGCGGAGGCGTCGGGTGAACTGGTCGGGGAGCTCCCGCTGGACGACGACGACCGGATGCTCGACCTGGTCTTCGTATGGTTCCGCGCCTGCTTCCGCCCCGAACGCACCAGGGGCAGGGGCGGCATCTTCCACTACGAGATCAACACCCCGTCGGGAGTACGGCACCGCTATGTCACCGTCGCCGACGGCCACTGCACGTCGGCCCGCGACGCGGCCACCCCGAACGCGACCATCGGGGTCGACAAGCAGGACCTTCTCGCCCTGGCCACCGGGGAGTTGAAAGGCACGGACGCCTTCGTCGGCGGACGCCTGAAAATCTCCGGCGACGTCTTCTTCGCCATGAACTGGATCGAGTGGTTCGGATCCCGTAGCGCACAGCCGACGGCCGAATAACCGTCGTTTAGCCGCCTTCGAGCCCCCTTGCAGGGCCGAAGCGCAGCCTGACCGCAATGCGGCACCAGGACAGCAGAGCAGCAGGACAACGCGGCTACCACGCCCGGCATTTGGAGGATTCGTGTCCCTTCGCCTGTTCACCTCGGAATCAGTGACCGAGGGCCATCCCGACAAGATCGCTGACCAGATCAGCGACGCGGTCCTCGACGCCCTGCTGGCGCAGGACCCGAAGTCACGGGTCGCCGTCGAAACGCTGATCACCACCGGCCAGGTCCACCTGGCCGGAGAGGTAACCACCAATGCATACGCCGACATCCAGCAGCTGGTCCGCGAGACCGTGCTGAAGATCGGCTACGACTCGTCGGCGAAGGGCTTCGACGGCGCCTCCTGCGGCGTGTCGGTCTCCATCGGCGCACAGTCGCCCGACATCGCACAGGGCGTCGACACCGCCTACGAGAAGCGCGTCGAGGGTGCCGCCGCAGGTGACGAAGGGGACGCGCTGGGCGAGCAGGGCGCCGGCGACCAGGGCCTGATGTTCGGCTACGCCTCCGACGAGACGCCCGAGCTGATGCCGCTGCCCATCACACTCGCCCACCGCCTCGCCCAGCGCCTCACCGACGTGCGCAAGAACGGCACCGTCCCCTACCTGCGGCCCGACGGGAAGACCCAGGTCACCATCGAGTACGACGGCGACAAGGCCGTCCGCCTCGACACCGTCGTGGTCTCCTCGCAGCACGCGCCCGGCATCGACCTGGACTCCCTGCTCATCCCGGACATCCGCGACTGCGTCGTACGCCCGGTGCTCCAGGAGCTCGTCGAGGACGGCGTACAACTGCGCACCGAGGGCTACCGGCTGCTGGTCAACCCGACCGGACGGTTCGAGATCGGCGGCCCGGTCGGCGACGCCGGCCTCACCGGCCGCAAGATCATCATCGACACCTACGGCGGCATGGCCCGCCACGGCGGTGGCGCCTTCTCCGGGAAGGACCCCTCCAAGGTGGACCGTTCGGCGGCGTACGCGATGCGCTGGGTCGCCAAGAACGTGGTCGCCGCGGGGCTGGCACACCGCTGCGAAGTGCAGGTCGCGTACGCGATCGGCAAGGCGGACCCGGTCGGTCTGTTCGTCGAGACCTTCGGCACCGAGACCGTGCCCGTGCCGCGCATCCAGTTCGCCATCGACCAGATCTTCGACCTGCGCCCGGCGGCCATCATCCGTGACCTCGACCTGCTGCGCCCCATCTACGCGCAGACCGCGGCGTACGGCCACTTCGGCCGCGACCTCCCCGACTTCACCTGGGAGTCCACCGACCGCGCGGAGAAGCTGCGCCAGGCAGCCATCGCCGACTGAGCGCCGACTCAGCGGCGGCGGATCAACGCACCATCCACCGCAGAACCAAGGAGCAGTGACCGTGCGCATAGCCGTAACTGGTTCGATCGCAACGGACCACCTGATGGTCTTTCCAGGCCGGTTCACCGAGCAGCTGATCGCCGGCAGCCTCGACAAGGTGTCGCTCTCCTTCCTCGTCGAAGAGCTGGAGATCCGGCGAGGCGGCGTCGCCGCGAACATCGCCTTCGGCCTCGGACGGCTGGGCATCGGCCCCTACCTCGTCGGAGCGGTGGGCGCGGACTTCGCCGACTACCAGGTCTGGCTGAAGGAGAACGGAGTCGACACCGACTCGGTGCACATCAGCGAATCGCTGCACACCGCGCGCTTCGTGTGCACGACGGACGCCGACAACAACCAGATCGGCTCCTTCTACCCCGGAGCCATGAGCGAAGCCCGCACGATCGACCTGGCTCCGGTGCGGAAACGGGCCGGCGGCCTGGACCTGGTGGTGATCTCGCCCAATGACCCCGGCGCGATGATCCGCCATACCCGTGAGTGCAACAGCCTGGGGCTGGCGTTCGCCGCCGACCCGTCCCAGCAGCTCGCGTTCATGCAACGCGACGATGTGCGCGAACTGCTCGACCACCCCGCCTATCTGTTCACCAATGAGTACGAGAGCGTGCTCATCCAGGAGAAGACCGGCTGGACCGAACAGCAGATCCTGGGCCGGGTCGGCACCTGGGTCACCACCCGGGGCGCGGACGGCGTCCACATCGCCCGCGCCGGGCTGCTGCCGGTCGAAGTGGCGGCGGTGCCGCCGAACGGAACACTCGAGCCGACCGGCGCCGGCGACGCCTTCCGGGCGGGCTTCCTCGCGGCGACCGCCTGGGGCCTGGGCCTGGAGGGCGCGGCCCACCTGGGCAGCGCACTGGCCACGACCGTGCTGGAGACCACGGGCCCGCAGCCGTCCCAGCGATACGGTGGCCGGCTGGTGGAACGCATCCGCGGCACATACGGAGAAGAAGCCGCCGCCGAACTGGCTCCGCACGTGGCGGCACTGGGATGAGCCGGACCCGAATCGAAGCCTTGCGTGAGGCCTTTGCTACCCGTGTGGTGGTGGCTGACGGGGCGATGGGCACGATGCTTCAGGCGCAGGATCC
>NZ_JBSFMS010000187.1:0-9489 GCF_053599675.1 Streptomyces sp. NPDC000880
GGAGGGGGCCCTCTCAGGCAGCCGAGTCGCCGGCTGCCGGGCTCGCGACTGCTTATATCTGCGGAAGCGGCCCTTGGAGGGAGACGATGGGGGAGGCAGAGCCACGCAAACCGAGCCGCGGGCTCGGGTCGGCGGCCGACACCACTGGGTGCCGGCGCGTGCAGTGAGGAGGGCCTGGGAATGTGTGCAGCCGAGTCCTTCCGGGCCGGTACCGACACCACGGGCGTCGCTCCGACCGCGTCTGGTGGCCTCCTCGATGTGCTGAGCGTGGCGGCCGTTCTCCTCGATGCCGAGGGCAGGATCGATCTCTGGAGCCCGCAGGCCGAGGACCTGTTCGGCTACAGCGCCGAGGAGGCTCTCGGAGAGTTCGCGGGCCGCTTGCTGATTCAAGAGGAGGACCAGGAGGCCGTCCTGGACCTGTTCGCCCACGTTATGGAAGGCGGCGGCACCTGGGCCGGAGTCTTCCCCGTCCGACACAAGGACGGCAGCACGCGGCTGGTGGAGTTCCGCAACATGCGGCTGCAGGACGACCAGCGGGACTACTACGCCCTGGGTCTGGCCACGGATCAGGCAACGCTACGGCAGGTCGAACGGGACCTGGCATTGTCCGCCCGCCTGGTGTCCCAGTCGCCGATCGGACTGGGTGTACTGGACACCGACCTTCGGTACGTCTCGGTCAACCCAGCGGAGGAGCGGATGAACGGCGTGCCTGCCGCCGAGCATGTGGGCCGGCACGTCCATGAGGTGCTGCCCTTCTTGGACGAGTCCTTCGAAGCGACGATGCGCAATGTCTTGGCCACCGGCACCCCGGTCCTGGACCAGTACACCGTCGGCCGCACCCCAGCCGACCCGGACAACGAGCACGCCTGGTCGATCTCTTTCCACCGGCTCGAAGCGCCCAACGGGAAGGTGCTGGGGGTGGTGAGCTCCAGCGTGGACGTCACCGAGCGGCACCGTGCCGTCCAGGAACAACACCGCACTGTGCTCACCCTCCAGCGCAGCCTGCTACCCCGCTCGCCACCACAGCGGCCGGGGCTGGCTGTCGCCTCCCGGTACCAGCCGGCCCAGGCGGCCAGCGAGATCGGCGGCGACTGGTACGACGTCATTGCGCTCGACCGCGACAAGACCGCCCTCGTCGTCGGTGATGTCATGGGCAGCGGCGTCAGCGCCGCCGCCACCATGGGCCAGCTCCGCACCGCCACCCGCACCCTGGCCGGCCTCGACCTCGACCCCGCTCAGGTCCTCCAGCAACTCGACCACATCACCGAGGACCTGGAGCAGGACACGATCGCCACCTGCGTCTACGCCGCCTACGATCCGCACAGCGCGCAGTGCAGTATCTCCCTCGCCGGCCACCTGCCCCCAGCCCTCCTCCGCCTTGACGGAAAGCGTGAGCTGCTCGAGCTTCCCACCGGAACCCCGCTGGGCGTCGGCGGGGTCGACTTCCACACCACCACCCTCGCCCTGCAGCCGGGCGATCAGCTCGTCCTCTACACCGATGGGCTGGTCGAGAGGCGCGACCAGCCCATCGACGCATGCCTGGACACCCTGCTCGGCCTCCTGGACGACCCCCACCGCTCCCTGGACGAAACCTGCGAGCTGCTCCTGTACACCCTGCGCCATCCCGGCGACCACGACGACGTCGCGCTGCTCGTCGCCCGAGTCCTACCCTCCGGGCTCAGCCGCGACGGCACACAGCCGCCCGTGGCCTGAGAGCTCTGTGGGGGCGAAGGGGCCGCGCTCAGGCCGGACTTGACCGCTCAGATTCTCCGGGCGCGCGGTCCGAGCCGTCCGGCGCGATCGGCTCGAACCGCATTGCGCCGACCGTTACGGTGCGGTGAGTGGGGCGGACAGCCCGTCGGTGGAGGTCCGGGCCGTCAGCCGGCTTTTCGCCGGTACCGGGGTCGGGAAACCGAGGTTGGCCAGGCTGCCCTGTGCTTGGTTCCGCGCCTGGCAATTGCTGGTGCAGTTGGTGGGCGGGTTGGCCACCTCGGTGGCGTCCTCGCCGGTGACCATGCCCATCCGGCCGCCACTTGCGACGTCCCAGATGCTCATTGCGCCGCAATGATCCTGCGTCTCGGCAAGCCCCAGGGTGTTGGTGAAGTCGGGCTTCGGTGCGGCGTCGCTGGCGATGTTGACCCGCGGAGTGACCCGCACGCAGGTGTCCGACGCGGGTCCGGTCTGCACGTCCTGGCATCCGGATCCGAGGTACTCGCCCAGGTGCGCACGGAAGTTGGGGTTGTCGAAGTAGAAGGCTCCGTTGGCGAGCTGGTGCACGATACGAGTGCGGCTACCGTCACCGCGGCTGGGCTCCATCTGGAAGATCCCGCCCTGGGCACAGTCCTTGGCCTGGATCTTCATGCGCAGACCGTGACCAGTTGTGCGAGCCGGGCCATGGGCCCGCCGCCGAGAATGGAGCCGTCCCGACCTCGAACTGGCCAAGGATTGCCTTCTCGCCAGCAAACCGAATGTCCGTGGCGAGAACGAACCAGCTCCCCGCTCCACGGACCCGCCCACCGATCGAGGAGATGGTCACGGCTGGGCCCCGGCTGAGGCGGACAACCTTGTACAGATACGGGTGCAGGCCGGTCGGGGCGGGCGTTCGTGGCGCCGACTCGCGTCCGGTCGGCCAGGAAGTTCCAGTGGGCGATGAAGAAGTCTGGTTTGCACTCTCGAATACAACGACGGTCAGACGCGGGGGCGTTCTCGATGCGGGTGACCAGCTCGGCGAGCTACTCGATCGAGTCGGCGGCACGCAGGTTCACGGCACCGTTCTGGAAGATGACCTTCCTGTAGGAGTCCGACAGTTCCGTCAAGTGGGACTGCGCGCGTAAGGCCGCGAGGCGGGGGCGCCTTGGTTCGGCACCGGACTGCGCGGCCTGTCGCACTGCGCGGAGTTCGCCAGGGGTGTGGGGTGCTTTGCGTCAATTGAGATGCATCGTGTCGGAAATGTGAGGACGACTTGTATCTCAGTTGTGTCTTGACGGGGTGCCTGGTCAGCCATATGTTTCCGTCCAGTGAACTAGAGATTCCGCATAGTGGAACTATTCGGAGGGTGTGCCATGATCGGCTCGTCGGGCTCTGCGTTTCAGCCCGTGCTCAACTCCGTCGCGGATTCGTCCGCGCTGTCGGCGCTCGCGGCCGCTGTGCCGCTGATCGTCCTGTTCGTGCTCCTGGGGGTCGTGAGGCTGAGGGCCCACTGGGCGTCTCTCGCCGCCTTGGCCTGCGCGCTCGTTGTTGCTTCCGCAGGGTTCGGTATGCCGGTGGTCATGGCGGCCGACTCGGTTCTTGCCGGCGCAGCCTTCGGTCTGTTTCCGATCATGTGGATCGTCGTGAACGCGATCTGGATCTACAACATGACCGTCGCGACCGGGCACTTCGATGTACTGCGCCGTTCCATCTGCTCGGTCTCGCCCGATCTGCGGGTCCAGGTGGTGGTCATCGCGTTCTGCTTCGGCGGCCTGCTGGAGGCGCTGGCCGGGTTCGGTACACCGGTGGCCATCACCTCGGCGATGCTGATCGCGGTCGGCTTGAAGCCGATGAAGGCGGCGTCGGCGGCACTGGTTGCGAATACCGCCCCGGTGGCCTTCGGTGCCATGGCTGCGCCGATCACCACGCTGGCCTCACTGACTCATCTGCCCGTCCAAGACGTGTCGATGATGGTGGGGCGGCAGACTCCCGTGCTTGCGCTGGTGGTGCCCCTGGTGCTGGTCCTCATCGTGGACGGCAGGCGCGGGGTCAAGCAGGCATGGCCGGCAGCGCTCGTGGTCGGTGTCGTCTTCGCCATCGCCCAGTTCGCGGCCTCCAACTATCTGTCGGCCCAGCTCACCGACGTGATTGCATCGCTGGCCGCCACTGCGGCCCTGGTGGTGCTGCTGCGCCGCTGGCGGCCGGGAACGGTGGTGGCTGCCAAGTCCTCGTCGGACGAGGAGGTTGCGGCCGGAGTCGGCGAGGCCGCCCTGCTGGCCCATAAGGTCGAGGCGGGGGTGGACGGGGAGCGGGTATCGCTTGCCGTGCGCCCCACGACGGCGCCGAGGCAGGGGCGTTGGGATCCCGACACCATCCGCGCGTACGCGCCGTACATGGTGATCATCGCAGTGTTCTCGCTGGCTCAGGTCGCTCCGGTCAAGCATCTGCTGGAGAAGACGACGGTCTTGTTCGCCTGGCCGGGCCTCGATGTGCTCACCGCGCAGGGTGCGCCCGCCAGTTCCGCGACCTTCAAGCTCGACTGGCTGGCCTCCAGCGGATCGCTCCTGCTCATCTGCGGCCTGCTGGTCGTCCCGATCCTGGGACTCAGTCCCGGCAAGGCACTGCAGACGTACGGCCACACGGTCCGTCAGTTGCGCATGGCGATGCTCACGGTGGCGTGCGTCCTGGGCCTGGCCTACCTGATGAACCTGTCCGGGCAGACGACCGCGATCGGCCAATGGCTGGCCGGGGCGGGCAGGGCGTTCGCTTTCCTGTCGCCCATCCTGGGTTGGCTGGGTGTGGCGGTAACCGGGTCGGACACGTCGGCCAATGCGCTGTTCGGTTCCATGCAGGTGACCGCCGCCCAACAGGCCGGCCTGGACCCGCTGTTGTTGGCCGCAGCCAACAGCTCGGGCGGAGTGATCGGGAAGATGATCTCACCGCAGAACCTTGCGATCGCGGCCGCTGTCACCGGCCTGCACGGACGCGAAGGCGACCTGCTGCGCAAGGTCGTCGGCTGGAGTCTGGGATTCCTTCTGGTGCTGTGCCTGCTGGTGTTCCTGCAGGCGGGCGGCGTTCTGGGGTGGATGGTGCCGTGATCCGCGATCTGCTGTGCCGCGGACAGCAGATCGCGGCACAACTCCCCGGCGAGGGCGGGCGTCAAGCCCGCTCCGCCGGGGCAGTACGGCCCTGCCCGGCCGCTGTATGAGCCGGTGACCAGTCGCGCCCCGCTGTCCATTCCGGACCGGTGTCGAGCGGTTCCTGATGCCTTGCGGCAGGCTCGGATGTGGGCTCCGCATGGGTCAACTTCCTATATCACAAGGCAAGTTCAAGGCTTCTGAACTCACGTCTTGACAGCGAACGTATTGAAATACAACTTAGATTCAAGTCAGTTATGGGCCGGGCTTCTCTGAAGTGCTTGTGCACTGACACGCAAGGCGTCGGCCGTCGGCCGGGGGACAGCCCGGCCGGCAGCGAGCGGCCCAGGAGCCGGGGCCTGCGCGGGGTTGCAGAACACGCGCCCAAGGGACAGTGGGAGGACGAGTGTTGACAGCATTGGTGTTCGCAGAGTTCGAGAAATTGCTCGGCGCAGAGGGAGTGGTGAGCGACCCGGCCGGCCTGCGCTCGTACGAATGTGACGGGCTGACCGGCTATCGCGTGATCCCGTCCCTCGTCCTGCTGCCCCGCACTGCGGCCGAGGTGGCGGAGTGTGTGGTCATCTGCGCCCGCCAGGAAATCCCGTTCGTTGCCCGCGGTGCCGGTACAGGCTTGTCGGGCGGGGCCCTGCCCGTCGCTGACGGAGTCGTCATCTCACTGCAGCGGCTGCGACGCATCGTGAAGATTGACCCCGAGAACCGGCGCGCCGTGGTCGAGCCCGGCGTCACCAATGCGGACATCAGCCGTGCCGTAGCCGAGCACGGCCTGTACTTCGCTCCGGACCCCTCCAGCCAGCAGGTCTGCACGATCGGCGGCAATGTGGCCGAGAACTCCGGCGGAGCACACTGCCTGAAGTACGGCTTCACCGTGCACCACATCCACGCCATCGACGTGGTGCTGCCTGACGGCACGCTCACCCGCCTCGGCTCGGACGCACCGCACCAGGCAGGTTACGACCTGCTGGGTGCCTTCATCGGCTCCGAGGGAACCCTCGGTATCGCTGTTCAGATCGAAGTACGGCTGCTGCCCAAACCGGCCTCGCTGCGCACGCTCGTCGCAGACTTCGACTCACTGGAGGACGCCGGCGAGACCGTCACCGACATCATCGCCGCCGGCATCGTCCCGGCCGCGATCGAGATGATGGACGCCCTGGCCATCGAGGCAGTCGAGGCCGCCGTCTCCGCCGGATACAACCGCAGCGCCGCCGCCGCGCTGATCGTGGAAGTCGACGGCCCCGAGGAGGAGGTGGCCGCACAGTTCGCCGAGATCCAGCGACTGTGCCGCGCTCGGGGCTGCACCCACCTGCGCATCGCATCGGACACCGTGGAGCGCGCCATGATCTGGAAAGGCCGCAAGGCGGCCTTCGCGGCGGTCGGCCGGATCAGCCCCAACTACTTCGTCCAGGACGGCGTCGTGCCGCGCACCCGCCTCGCGGAAGCACTGGCCCGGATCGCCGAGCTCGCCGCGGATGCCGAACTGCGCGTGGCCAACGTCTTCCACGCCGGCGACGGCAACCTGCACCCCCTGGTCCTCTACAGCGAGGCCGCCGGCGAGCACGACCGCGCCGAGCACCTGTCGACTTCCATCGCGGAGCTGTGCGTGGACCTGGGCGGCTCGCTGTCGGGAGAGCACGGTATCGGCACCGACAAGGCCTGCTCCATGCCGCGCCAGTTCGACGCCGCCAGCCTCGACACCATGCGGTTGCTGCGCACCGCGCTCGACCCGCACGACCTGTGCAACCCGGGCAAGCTGCTGCCCACCCCCCGTTTGTGCGGCGAGCGCCCCGGCCCCTACCGCCCCCACCCGCTGGAAACAGCCGGCCTGATCGAACGGATCTGACGATGATGGAGGCAACCACTCAGCCCCAGCTGCACCTGAGCCCCACCACTCTGGCGGAACTGGCAGGCACGCTCGCCGACACGGTGACAAGTCACCCCAAGGTCCTTATCCGCGGTGCCGGCACCGCCGCAGGATGGGGTGCCCCGGCCGCCCAGGCCGACGTCGTTCTGGAGACCGGCCGGCTTGCGGGCATCATCCGCTACAACCCCACAGACATGACCGTCGCGGTCCGGGCCGGCACACCCATGTCCGACCTCCAGTCAGTGCTGGCGGACAAGGGACAGCGCGTCGCCTTCGATGCCGCGCGCGTCAACGCCGGGGCAACCGTGGGCGGTCTGATCGCCACAGCGGACGGCGGGCCCGCCCAGCAGACCTACGGCACCCTGCGCGACCTCGTCATCGGTGCGACGATCGTCCTGCACGACGGCACCGTGGCCCGCTCCGGCGGACACGTCATCAAGAACGTTGCCGGATACGACCTGGCCAAGCTTTTCCTCGGCTCGCTCGGCACACTCGGCGTCCTGGCCGAGGTGGTCCTGCGGCTGCACCCGCTGCCCCGCACCAGCGCCACAGTCCGCGTGCCCTGTGCCGTCGCGGACGGCAACGCGCTGAGCGGCCGTATCATCGCCGCCGCCCTGGAACCCGCCGCCCTGGAATGGTGCGGCGGCCATCTTCTGGTGCGCTTCGAAGGAAGTACCGAAGGAGTCGAGGCCCGGCTCAGGGCCGTCTCCGACCTCGCTGACACCCCCACCGAGGCACACTGGGGCGATGCCCAGGTCACGCTGTGGGACACCATCGACCACGTCACGCTGGGCCTGGCCGGTGACACCACGCTGCGGATCGGCGGCCTGCCCAGCCACGGGCCCAGGGTCATCACCACCGCCACGGACCTTGCCGCCCGCCACCGTCTGAACCTCGAGACCACCAGCAGCGTGGGCGTGGGCGTGCACATCATCCGGATCCCCGCCGGGGACCCCGCGGCCCATGCCCGGTTTCTCACCGACCTGCGGGCCGAAGCCATCGGCCTCGGCGCCACCGTGACGGTCCGCCGCCGTGACGGCCTGCCCGCCGGTACTGATGTATGGGGCCCGCCCCCTGCGGCCGTATCCGTCCTGCGCGCCATCAAGCGGCAGTTCGACCCGGCCGCCCGCTTCGGCCCCGGCCGCCTCGCGCCATGGCTGTGAACACCCCGCCCGGCATGGACCGTTGAGCATCGCTGCCGGGCCCCGCACCACCCCGATGTCTATGGAGAAGCCATGAGTGAAATCACCAACGAGTCGCAGGAGGGGTCGGGTTCCTTCGACCACCACCACGCACCATCCAAGGAACTCCTCGCCGACTGCGTGCACTGCGGCTTCTGTCTGCCGACGTGCCCGACTTACCTCATCACCGGCGAGGAGATGGAATCCCCCCGGGGCCGCATCTACCTGATGGACCTCGCGGCGCAGGGCGAGATCCCCCTCGACGACGCCTTCAGCTCCCGCATCGACTCATGCCTAGGCTGCCTGGCCTGCACCACCGCGTGCCCCTCCGGTGTCCAGTACGACCGGCTCATCGAGGCCGTGCGCCCACAGATCGAGCGCAACGTCCCCCGCCAGCCCCTCGACCGGCTCTTCCGCGGCCTGATATTCAAGCTCTTCCCCTACCCCGGACGCCTCCGCGTCGCCGCCCTCGGGGGAATCGCCTATCAAAAGCTCGGCATCCGCTCCCTGCTCAAGCGGCTCGGGCTCATCCAGCGGCTGCCCGCCCGCCTCCAGGCTCTGGAAGCCCTACTGCCCCCAGTCCGGCTTCGGGATCTCTTCCGCCGCTCGCCCTCCTTCGTTGCGGCCACCTCACCCGCCAGGCTGCGCGTGGGACTGCTGGCCGGCTGTGCACAGCGAGTGTTTTTCGGCGACGTCAACGCAGCGACCGTCCGCGTGCTGGCCGCAGAAGGCTGCGATGTCTACATCCCACAGGACCGGCAGTGCTGCGGCGCACTGAGCGTGCATGCCGGCCAGGAAGAGGACGGACTGGAGCGGGCCCGGCTCACGATCGACATGTTCGAGCGCTACGACCTCGACGTCGTCGTTGCCAACGTCGCCGGATGCGGCTCCACCCTGAAGGAGTACGGCGACTTGCTGGCCGACCACCCCGACTACCGCGAGCGGGCGGCCGCGTTCTCCGCCCGCGTCCGCGACATCAACGAACTCCTCGCCGAACTACCGCCGCTGGCTCCGCGTCACCCCATCGCCACACGCGTCGCCTATCACGACGCCTGCCACCTATCCAATGCCCAGAGCATCCGCTCCCAGCCCCGCCAGATTCTGGCAGCCATCCCCGGCCTGGAGGTCGCCGACATCGCCGAGGCGGAAATCTGCTGCGGATCGGCCGGCATCTACAACCTGGTCCAGCCCGAAAAGGCAGAGGAACTGGGCCGGCGCAAGGCGGCCAACATCCACGACGCGCGCCCCGACGTGATCGCCACCGCCAACGCGGGCTGCCTGCTGCAGATCCGCCGCTACATCGACCAGGGCATCCCCCTGGTCCACCCCGTCCAGTTGGTCGACGCATCCATTCGAGGCGTCAACCCCCTTGATGAGCCCCTCGCCGAAGCCGGCTGACCAGCAGGCTGCCCGGCAGGCCTTTCCCTTCGAACGCCTGCCGTCAGCCGCCTGGCCGACCCTTCCATCCGAGGCCGGGCAGCGCCCACAGCGGGGGCGGCACCGGGACACGACTGCACCCATGTCCCCAGTGCCGCCCTCGCGTACGCGCGCCGAGACGGCCCACTGCGGGAGCCGTTAGACCAGGCCCAGGGCCGATCGCGTG
>NZ_JBSFMS010000188.1:0-9427 GCF_053599675.1 Streptomyces sp. NPDC000880
GAGACGGCGCCGACGAACGTGGTCTTGCCCACGCCGAAGCCGCCCGCCACCACGATCTTCGCGCTGGTGGTTGAGCGGGCTGCACCGCCGCTAGATCTTGCGAAGTCCACTGAGCACCCTTTCGAGCAGTGTCACATCCGGCGTGCCGCCGGCCTCTCCGTTGCCCGGCTGATGGATCGCCACCATCCCCGCCTCCGCCAGGTCGGCCACGAGGATCCGGGCAACCCCGAGCGGCATTGACAGCAAGGCCGAGACCTCGGCCACCGACTTGACCTCACGGCACAGGTGGCAGATCCGCTGGTGCTCGGGGAGCAGCCCGGCAAGGAGCGCCGGGTCGGCCGTGGTGCTGACCAGCGCCTCAATAGCGAGCTGGTAGCGCGGCCGGGTCCGGCCGCCGGTCATGGCGTACGGACGGACCAGCGGCTGATCGCCTTCAAATCCGTACGACGCGTCGACTGAGGCGCCGTACGGATCGTGAGAGGCGGGTGGCGGGGTCATGAATCCTCCGGGCGTGACAGCAAGTGGTCGGCGTGCCGTCTGAGTGGGCCGGTGGGGGGCCGGTGGGCGACCTGACGGTGGCTGTGCGGTGGCGCGTGGTGAAGCACCTGTGGGGTGGGCGGGTTCAGTGCAGCAGGCTTCCCTGGAGCTCGGCGCGCAGGTCCGGCGTGAGGACACTGCCCGCCCGGTCCACCAGGAGAGCCATCTCGTAGCCCACGAGGCCGATGTCGCACTCGGGGTGTGCGAGCACGGCCAGCGAGGAGCCGTCGGAAACGGACATGAGGAAGAGGAAGCCGCGCTCCATCTCGACAACGGTCTGGCTGACCGGGCCGCCTTCGAAGATCCGGGACGCCCCCGCGGTCAGCGAGGTCAGCCCGGACGCCACGGCCGCCAGTTGGTCGGCGCGGTCGCGGGGGAATCCTTCGGACATTGCCAGCAGAAGACCGTCGGCGGAGACCACCACCGTGTGCGACACCCCAGGGGTGTTGTCCACGAAGTTGGTGATCAACCAGTTCAGATTCTGCGCCGCCTGGCTCATCGGGCTCAACTAACGCTCCTGCTGGTGAGTGGGGCCGAGGTTGAAGCTGCCGGTCGTCGAGCTGTTTTGCTGACGGCCCTGCTGAATGCCCCGACGGAGATTGGTCAGCCGGCCGCGTACGTCGTCTGGCGCACGCGAAACCTGCGGACCGGCCTGGTTGTCCTGCTCCTGAGCGGTGCCCGGCACAAGGTTGGCGCGCGGGACCCGGCGGGGCAGACCAGAGGTGGTGACGCCGCCGGCCGCGGGCTTCCTGACCCGCTCGGCCTGGCGTACCAACTCGTCATTGGGCGAGGTGCGCCAGGCGGCAACACTCGCATTGGGCGCGTTGCCCGGGGCCACCGGGGTCTGCGCCGGGGAGCGCTGCGGCATCGGCGGAACGGGACGGTCGGCCGGCTGCTGCTGTGTGGGCTGACCCCCCTGCTGGCCGTTCTGTGCGCCGTGGAACCAGTTCGTCTCGAGCGTGTCGTACAGCGGCGTACGGCCGTCGCCGCGACCGGCCGGTGGGAGCGCCTCGTGCTGCGGCTGCGGGGGCAGTGCGTTCACAGGGCGGGGCGCGGAGAAGCCGTTGTCCCGGCCGCCGCGCGGGCGCGGTGCCGGAGCCTGCGGCCCTCCCCCATAGCCTCCGGCACGGGAGGTGCCGGAAACATCGGGACGGGCGAACTGAGCGGTGGACGCCGGGTCCTGGGAGCTGCCGGCCGGCGAGCCGTTCAGGTCCTGGCGGGCGTACTGGCCCGTGGACGAGGGGGCAGGCGTGCCGTACACATCGCTTCGTACGAACTGCCCTGTGGAGCCTGAAGCGGCGCCGGTGTTGGGACCCCGCGGCGGCTGCGCCCCCCCATAGCCTTCGGCACGGGAGGTGCCCCCAACATCGGGCCGTGGGAACTCCGCCGTCGAGCCGGGACCGCGGGTCGAGTCGCTGTCCTCGTGGCCGCGCGGCGCGTCCGTTGCCGGACGCTGCTGCGGGGTGGGCGCCTGCTCGCTGCCCCAGCTGGCGGCCTGCGGACGCTGCGGGCGCTGTGGCTCCTCGCGGCGGGGGCTGCCGCCGGGGAGCTCGGCGCGCGGGCCGCCGGAGGCCGGCAGCTGCCTGCCTCGGTCACCAGCGGCCGGAGCGCCCTGCTGGAAGCCGTTCTGCCCCGCTTCGTTACGGGCGGGAGCGTTCTGCGCTCCGCGGCCCGCACTCGAGCCGAAGGCGCCGGTAAGACCGCCGCCCTGGCCCTGACCGCCCTGCTGACCCTGACCCGGGCGCGGAGACCCGTCACGGGTCGGCAGCGCGGCACGAGGAGCCGCGCCCGCGCCGACCTGGCCGCGTGGCGCACCGGTACCGGGCCGCCCGCCCGCGGGCGGCCCGCCGAGACCGGGACGGCTGCCGCCGCCGGCCCCACCGGGACCACCACCGCCCGGACGGCCGCCGAGGCTCGCGGGACCGCCCTGCGCCGGGGGAGCGGAGCTCTGGCCGCCCCCACCGGGCAGGGGCGGAGCCTTCTTGCCGCCGTGGGCGACATCGACGGGGAGCATGACCAGCGCGGTCGTACCACCGGAGTCGGAGGGGCGCAGCTGGATGCGGATGCCGTGCCGCAGAGACAGTCGGCCGACCACGAACAGACCCATGCGGCGCGAGACCGAGACGTCCACAGTGGGCGGCGACGCCAGCCGCTCGTTGATCGCGGCGAGGTCCTCGGGGGAGAGGCCGATGCCGGTGTCGTGGATCTCGACCAGGACGCGGCCGTCGGGCAGCGCGTGACCGGTGACGCGGACCTTGGTCTGCGGCGAGGAGAACGAGGTCGCGTTCTCCAGCAGCTCGGCCAGGAGGTGCACAAGGTCGTTGACGACGCGGCCCGCGACCTCGGTCGCGGGGACCGCGGCCAGTTCGATGCGTTCGTACTGCTCCACCTCGGAGGCGGCGGCACGGAGCACGTCGACCAGCGGGACCGGCCGGGTCCACCGGCGGCCCGGCTCCTCGCCCGCGAGGACGAGGAGGTTTTCGCCGTTCCGGCGCATACGGGTCGCGAGGTGGTCCAGCTTGAAGAGGGAGGACAGCTGGTCCGGGTCGGCCTCGCGGGACTCCAGCTCGGAGATGAGTGAGAGCTGACGCTGGATAAGGCCCTGGCTGCGGCGCGAGAGGTTGGTGAACATCGCGTTGACGTTGCCTCGCAGCAGCGCCTGCTCGGCGGCCAGCCGGACTGCCTCCCGGTGCACGTCGTCGAAGGCCGCGGCCACCTGGCCGATCTCGTCCCTGGAGTGCAGACCGATCGACTCGACGGAGGTGTCGACGTCCTGCGGGTCGGCCTCGGAGAGCTGCTTGACCAGCTCGGGCAGCCGGTCCTGGGCCACCTTGGTCGCGGTGTCCTGGAGCCGGCGCAGCGAGCGGATCATGGAGCGGGCCACGACGAAGGCGCCGACGAGCGAGACGCCGAGGACGACGAGGATCAGCGCACCGTTGATGATCGCCTCGCGCTGGGACTGATCGCGCAGCTCACGGGCCTTGCTCTCCATCTGGCCGAGCAGTGTGGCCTCGATGGTCTTCATGGCGTTGATGCGGACCGAGTAGTCGTCGGTCCAGTCCAGGTGCGAGCGCCGGTCCAGGCTGGCCAGACCGTTCCTGGTTTCCAGCGCGCGCTGGGCGTACAGCTCGGACGCGGTGATCGTCGGGTTGCCGTTCTCCATCGGCGAGGTCAGCTCGTCGGCGTTGCCGCCGGAGGACTCGTAGACCGACTTGAAGGCCTTGAGCTGGGTCTCGCCGTTGTCGCGGGCGGCCTTGCCGTAGAGCCGGTCGATCTCGGAGAGGCCGGGACCTTTCGAGTCGGCGCCGCCCGGCAACGCGGCGGCGATGATCGCGCGCTGGATGGAGGCGTACTCCTTGGCGGAGGAGAAGGCCGCCAGGGCGCGCGTCCGCTTGATCATCTCCGGGTTGCTGGTCGCCTGCGCCATGTCCTGGGAGAGGCTCAGCAGCGATTCGATCAGCCGGCTGTAGCCCTCCACCGTCAGGGAGTGCGGGTTGTCCGGGGCGTAGGCGGTCTCACGGATGCCGTTGAGCTGGTTGACCTGGACGGCGATCTGGTTCGCGTTGGCGCGGATGCTCTCCAGCGCGGCGTCCGCGCCCGTGTTGGGGATGTCACGGGTGGCTTCGAGGAACGACTTCCTGGCCCGGTCGGTCGCGGCCCGCGGGCCTGAGACCTTGAAGTCGGTGACCGGGGTGTTATTGGACAGCGGACCGGCCGACAGGTCCCGCTCCGACTGGAGCGCCTGCGCCAGCTCGGTCGCCTGCTTGGTCATGTTGGTGAGCAGCTGCATGTGATCCAGCTGCTGCATGTCGTCCATGGACTGGCTGATACGGAGTCCGCCCAGCGTGGTCGCGGCGACGACCGGCAGGGTCAGCAGGGAGACCAGACGCGTGCTGATGCGCCAGTTGCGCAGTGCTATTCGCGAACCGGTTTCCGTGGGCCCCTTCGGCTTCAGCGGGGCCTTGGGCGCATCGCCTCCGGGTGCCGCCGCGCCGGGGCGCGCGACACGTTCGCCGCTGTCGCCGGGCGCTGCCGGTCCCTGGTTCTGGGTGTGCCGGGGCGAGGATCCGCGGTCGGTCCCGCCGCGCGGCTCCTGTTCCGCCGCAGCGCTGCCATCCCTCTTGAAACGTCCCTGCACTAGCGTCGCAACCTCTGGACCAGGCGTCCCTCCGCTTGCACGGCGGGACGGTGTCGGCGTCGTGGGGCGAAGAACGCGCCCCAGTGGTGGTCGTGAGTGACCGGCGCTGCTCCCCCTTCCCCGCCGCCATTGGCGCTGGGTTGCGCCCCTTGCGCGCCGGTCTGAACCGCGGCGGTGCGTGGAATTCCAGCACAGTGCCGGATCTCCAACAAGGGCCGTGTACCGGGCTGTGACATGGGTGACACGGTGTGATCGTTGTGTCACAAGGCGTAGAAGGGGTTCGCGGAGGAAACGGACTTTTACTCACGAGTCACTTAGGGGTGGGGGGTGTCCCAGTCGCCATGATCGGGAGCGGAATACTGCCTTCAGTGATGAATGTCCGTTTCTCGGTGGGCAGTTGGCCGCCTGGAATGACCGAATTGACTGTCAACTCGTGAGGAAACTCACATGGAGATCGCTGCCTCCTACTGGCTTTCCCGGGGAACTGGATGTTTAGCCTGACGCTTTACAAGGATGGGAAATCCGTCAACCGGCGCTCACCTGGGTGCCCGTACTCCGACAGGGTCTGAAACAGCAGATGAAGACGACGACGATGTTCCGCAACATAGCCAACCCCCGGCGCACCACCCTCGCGCACCTCAAGGACGCCGAGGAGCTGCAGACGACGGAGCAGCCGGAGCACACGGTCGATCTTCCCACCCAGACGGCCAACCCCCGCCGCACGATCCTTGTGGACGCCCCTCTTTCCTGAGGCTCGGCTCTCCCCTGCCTTCGGCGGGGGACCCCCACGGGTCGCCTCAGCGTCTGCCGACGGTCGACCGTGCTCGATCTCTCTCGTTCCTCGGGACCTCCGCGCTCCCCCAGCTACCGCTGGGGGCTGCCCCCACTCTCTTTCGGCAGCCACGCGCCCCTTCGGCTCACTCGCCTAGGGATGCGCCCGGCCGCGTTAGCCTGGAGCGTCACACTCCAGCCAGCGTTAGTAGAGGGGCACCCGCATCCCGTGCGCATCGCCAGGTTCTCCATCGACGGCAATGTCGCCTTCGGCGCGGTCGAGGGCGAAGGCACCGGTGATTCAGCCGGTCTCGTCCTCGACATCATCAAGGGCATCCCGTTCGCGGACTTCGAGCTCTCCGGCACGAAGGTCCCGCTGAGCAAGGTCCGGCTGCTGCCGCCCGTGCTTCCCAACAAGGTCGTGGCCTTCGGCCGCAACTACGCGGAGCACGCGGCGGAGCTCGGCAACGAGGTCCCCGACGCGCCGTTCGCGTTCTTCAAGCCGTCCACCTCGGTGGTCGGTCCCGGCGACCCGATCGCGTACCCCTCCTTCTCGAACGATCTGCACCACGAGGCCGAACTGGCCGTGGTCATCGGCCGCATGTGCCGCGAGGTCCCGCGCGAGCGTGTCAAGGACGTCATCCTCGGCTACACCTGCGCCAATGACGTCACCGCCCGCGACGTGCAAAAGCGCGAGAAGCAATGGGCCAGGGCCAAGGGCTTCGACAGCTCCTGCCCGCTCGGCCCCTGGGTGGAGACCGACCTCGACCCGAGCGACCTTGCCATCCAGTGCACGGTCAACGGCGAGCAGCGCCAGCTCGGCCGTACGAGCCAGATGATCCACTCCATCGAGGACCTGATCGTCAACATCACCGAGGCCATGACGCTGCTCCCCGGCGACGTGGTCCTCACCGGCACCCCCGCCGGGGTCGGCCCTCTCAACGTCGGCGACGAGGTCGCCGTCACCATTCAAGGCATCGGCACTCTCACCAACAAGGTGATCAAGCGTGACTAACGGATCCGTCCGCGTACGTTTCTGTCCCTCGCCGACCGGCAACCCGCATGTGGGCCTGGTCCGCACCGCCCTGTTCAACTGGGCCTTCGCCCGGCACAACGGCGGCACCATGGTCTTCCGTATCGAGGACACCGACGCGGCCCGCGACTCCGAGGAGTCGTACAACCAGCTGCTCGACTCGATGCGTTGGCTCGGTCTGGACTGGGACGAGGGCCCCGAGGTCGGCGGCCCGCACGCCCCCTACCGCCAGTCGCAGCGGATGGACATCTACAAGGACGTCGCCGAGAAGCTGATGGCCGGCGGATACGCGTACGAGTGCTTCTGCACCGCCGTCGAGCTGGAGGCCCGCCGGGACGCCGCCCGCCTGGCAGGCAAGCCGTCCGGCTACGACGGCACCTGCCGCAACCTCTCCGTCGAGCGCATCGCGCGGTACAAGGCCGAAGGCCGTCCGGCCATCGTCCGCTTCCGGATGCCCGACGAGCCGATCACCTTCACGGACCTGGTCCGCGGCGAGCTCACCTTCACCCCGGACAACGTTCCGGACTACGGCATCGTCCGCGCCAACGGCGCCCCGCTCTACACGCTGGTCAACCCGGTCGACGACGCGCTGATGGAGATCACGCACGTCCTGCGCGGCGAGGACCTGCTGTCCTCCACCCCGCGCCAGATCGCGCTCTACAAGGCGCTGATCGAGCTGGGCATCGCCAAGGAGACGCCTGCCTTCGGGCATCTGCCGTACGTCATGGGCGAGGGCAACAAGAAGCTGTCCAAGCGCGACCCGCAGGCATCCCTCAACGTCTACCGCGAGCGCGGCTTCCTCCCCGAGGGCCTGCTCAACTACCTCTCGCTGCTCGGCTGGTCCTTCTCCGCCGACCAGGACGTCTTCTCGGTCGCCGAGTTGGTCGAGAGGTTCGACATCGCGGACGTCAACGCCAACCCGGCCCGCTTCGACCTGAAGAAGGCGGAGGCGATCAACGCCGACCACATCCGCCGGCTGGATGTGAAGGACTTCATCGAGGCGTGCCGCCCCTGGCTGCAGCCGCCGCACGCCAACTGGGCCCCGGAGAAGTTCGACGAGGCGGCCTGGCAGGCGATCGCCCCGTACGCCCAGACCCGGCTGACCGTCCTCTCGGACATCACGGCGAATGTCGACTTCCTCTTCCTGGACGCCCCGGTCGAGGACGAGGCGTCCTGGGCGAAGGCGATGAAGGAGGGCGCGGACGCCCTGCTCCGTACGGCCCGCGAGAAGCTGGCCGACGCGGACTGGTCCAGCCCGGAGTCGCTCAAGAACGCGGTCCTCGCGGCGGGCGAGGAGCACGGCCTGAAGCTCGGCAAGGCCCAGGCCCCGGTCCGCGTCGCGGTCACCGGCCGCACCGTGGGCCTGCCGCTCTTCGAGTCGCTGGAGATCCTGGGCCGGGAAAAGACACTGGCCCGCATCGACGCGGCGCTGGCGAAGCTGGCGGCCTGAAGTCCGGATCGGGCGGCGCCCGGGTACCGTCGGATCATGCCGATCCGCGCGGTCCTCTGGGACATCGACACTGCATTCCTCGGGGGGTAACCCCCGAACCCCCCAGCAAAGGGGCGGCGCCCGGGTACCGTCGGATCATGCCGATCCGCGCGGTCCTCTGGGACATCGATGACACGATCTTCGACTACACCAGCGCCGACCGCGTCGGCATGCGACAGCATCTGCAGACCGAGGGCCTGCCCGGCGGATACGACTCCGTCGCGCAGGCTCTCGATGCGTGGCGGGAGGTCACCGAGCTCCACTGGGCCCGCTTCGCCGGCGGTGAGACCGACTTCCAGGGGCAGCGCAGGGACCGCGTCCGCAGTTTTCTCGGTACGCCGATGAGCGACGCCGAGGCCGATGCCTGGTTCGACCGGCACGTCGCCCACTATGAGGCCGCCTGGTCGCTCTTCCCGGACACCGTGCCCGTTCTTGACCTGCTCGCGGACGACTACCGCCATGCCGTCCTGTCCAACTCCAGCATCCACAACCAGGACCGCAAGCTGCGCGTTCTCGGCGTACGGGACCGGTTCGAGGCCGTCGTGTGCGCCGTCGAACTGGGCGTGTCCAAGCCCGAACCCGGCGCCTTCCACGCCGCCTGCGACGAGCTCGCGCTCGCGCCGCACGAGGTCGCCTATGTAGGGGATCATCCCGATATCGACGCCCAGGGCGCCGTCGCCGCCGGACTGGCCGGGATCTGGCTGGACCGCACCGGTCTTGGGGGCCGACCCGAGCTCACCCGCATCACCGGACTCGACCAGCTCCCTGGCCTGCTGCGCGGCGAATCCCGTTTTGGAGCGCCGGACACCTTCAGGTAATGTTCTTCCTGCGCCGCCCGAGAAGGCCGAGAGGTCCGACCGGGGAGCGCAAGCCAAACAAACCCCCCTCCAGGGGGTTGATTTTTGGTGGGCTATGGTGTAATTGGCAGCACGACTGATTCTGGTTCAGTTAGTCTAGGTTCGAGTCCTGGTAGCCCAGCTCGCAGAAATGATCTTCTGCAAAGCCCCCGTTGTGTAGCGGCCTAGCACGCTGCCCTCTCACGGCAGTAGCGCCGGTTCGAATCCGGTCGGGGGTACAGATCCATCCCGTTGATCATCAGGGTCGCACCCGATGATCATGCGGTGACATCACCCGGCTCTGCCGGGTGGGATCGCTAGGGCCCCCGTTGTGTAGCGGCCTAGCACGCCGCCCTCTCAAGGCGGTAGCGCCGGTTCGAATCCGGTCGGGGGTACTGGTCTAAACCACCATGGCCTATGGTGTAATTGGCAACACTACGGTTTCTGGTACCGTCATTCTAGGTTCGAGTCCTGGTAGGCCAGCTCGCGGAGCTCATCCGCAAGGCCCCCGTTGTGTAGCGGCCTAGCACGCCGCCCTCTCAAGGCGGTAGCGCCGGTTCGAATCCGGTCGGCCAGGGCGGCGACTATCTATGGGCCGACGCGATCCGAGAACACCTCGCCAC
>NZ_JBSFMS010000189.1:0-9364 GCF_053599675.1 Streptomyces sp. NPDC000880
GTACGCCGCGGTCTGGGTGTTGCCGATCTCGAAGACCAGGACAACGAGGTCTGAGGCACGTCGAAGGGCCCCACCGCGAACGGTGGGGCCCTTCGACATCGTGCCCGGTGAGGCACTGGCGGAGGATACGAGATTCGAACTCGTGAGGGGTTGCCCCCAACACGCTTTCCAAGCGTGCGCCCTAGGCCACTAGGCGAATCCTCCGCGGCAAACAATACAAGACGTTGAGGAGTGCTCGCGAACTCGTTCTCACCCCCTGCCATCAGGTACCCTGTGCGGAGCCCCTCACGTGGCGCTATCTGACTGAACTCCCCCAGGGCCGGAAGGCAGCAAGGGTAGGTCGGCTCTGGCGGGTGCGTGAGGGGCGCTTGCGTTTGCGGACGCCGTCGGGCCCGGTCGGACGCCGGCGCGGCATCGGCCCCGCTCCGCCCGGCATCGGCAGACATCGCGGGCGGCGTCGCTTGTCAGTAGGCCCCGATAACCTCGTAGGCGTGTCGTCCCTTGCGCTGTACCGCCGCTATCGCCCGGAGTCGTTCGCCGAGGTCATTGGGCAGGAGCATGTCACTGACCCGCTGCAGCAGGCCCTGCGGAACAACCGTGTCAATCACGCGTACCTGTTCAGCGGGCCGCGCGGTTGTGGCAAGACGACCAGTGCGCGCATCCTCGCCCGCTGTCTGAACTGCGAGCAGGGGCCCACGCCCACGCCGTGCGGCGAGTGCCAGTCCTGCCGCGACCTCGCGAGGAACGGGCCGGGGTCGATCGACGTCATCGAGATCGACGCCGCTTCGCACGGTGGTGTGGACGATGCGCGTGATCTTCGGGAGAAGGCCTTCTTCGGGCCGGCGAGCAGCCGGTACAAGATCTACATCATCGACGAGGCGCACATGGTCACCCCGCAGGGCTTCAACGCTCTGCTGAAGGTGGTCGAGGAGCCGCCGGAGCACCTCAAGTTCATCTTCGCGACGACCGAGCCGGAGAAGGTCATCGGCACGATCCGGTCGCGTACGCACCACTATCCGTTCCGGCTGGTGCCCCCGGGGACGCTGCGTGAGTACCTGGGCGAGGTGTGCGGCATGGAGGACATCCCGGTCGCGGACGGCGTGCTGCCGCTCGTCGTACGGGCGGGCGCGGGGTCCGTGCGTGACTCCATGTCCGTCATGGACCAGCTGCTGGCGGGCGCGGCCGAGGAAGGCGTGACGTACGCCATGGCGACCGCCCTCCTCGGGTACACGGACGGGTCGTTGCTCGACTCGGTCGTGGATGCCTTCGCGGCGGGCGACGGGGCCGCGGCGTTCGAGGTCGTGGACCGGGTGATCGAGGGCGGCAACGACCCGCGGCGCTTCGTCGCCGACCTGCTGGAGCGGCTGCGGGACCTGGTGATCCTGGCCGCCGTGCCGGACGCGGGGGAAAAAGGACTCATCGACGCCCCGGCCGACGTGGTCGAACGGATGCAGGCGCAGGCGTCCGTCTTCGGGGCTGCCGAGCTGAGCCGGGCCGCGGATCTGGTCAATACCGGGCTGACGGAGATGCGTGGCGCCACCTCGCCGCGGCTGCAGCTGGAGCTGATCTGCGCCCGGGTACTGCTGCCCGCCGCCTTCGACGACGAGCGGTCGGTGCAGGCGAGGCTGGACCGGCTGGAGCGGGGGGCGACGTACTCGACCGGGGGGTCGGGGCCCGCGATGGGGTACGTCCCCGGGCCCGGGGCCCAGGCCCACGCGCCTGTGCCGCCGCACGCACCGTCCGTACCAACCACACCGCCGGCACCGTCCGCACCGCAGGACGGCGGTCCGGGCGTCGCACGTACGGGTGCCCAGGCACCCGCGCCCGCCTCCACGCCTACGCCCGCCTCCACGCCCACGCCCGCTGCCGCTCCCGAGCCCGTAGCTCCCCCGGCAGAGCAGCCGCCTGCCGGACAGCGCCCCGGAGCCTGGCCCGCCGCGGCCGCAACCGGGTCTGAGGCCGGGCGGCGTCCCGGCGGCTGGCCCACGGCGTCGAGCCCTGGTCAGGGGGGCGGCCGCCCATCCTCGCCCCAGCCCGCTCCACCCGCCCCGACCTCCGCCGCACCGGCGCCCGCCCTCGCCGCGCCCAGTGCCGGCCTGGCCGCCCAGGGCGCCGGGCAGGTACGGAACATGTGGCCGGACATCCTGGAGGCCGTGAAGAACCGCCGCCGCTTCACCTGGATCCTGCTCAGTCAGAACGCGCAGGTCGCAGGCTTCGACGGCACCACCCTGCAGCTCGGCTTCATCAATGCCGGCGCCCGCGACAACTTCGCGAGCAGCGGCAGCGAGGAAGTACTGAAGCAGGCACTCGCCGAGCAGTTCAACGTGCAGTGGAAGGTCGAGGCGATCGTCGACCCCTCGGGCGGCGTGGGCGGCCCCGGCGGCGGCGCGCAGCCCCCGTCCGGCGGTGGTGGCTACGGCGGTGCCGGTGGAGGTGGAGGCGGTTTCGGCGGCGGCCGGACCTCGTCGGCCCCGGCTCCGCAGGCCCCGGCAGCCCCCGCGCCCCGTCCCGCCCCGGAGGCCCCCCAGGCACCTCAAAGCTCACAGCCGCCCCCGGCATCCCAGTCCGCTCCGGCCCCGCAGGCATCCACCCCCGAGCCTTCGCGCGCCGCCCCCGCGCGCACCCCGCACACCCCCCATACCCCGCCCCCGGTCGCCCCCGAGGACGACGTACCGGAAGAGGACGACCCCGACCTCGTCGACTCCGCGCTCTCCGGCCACGACCTGATCGTGCGGGAGCTCGGCGCCACGGTCGTGGAGGAATATACGAACGAGTAGGGGAGACCGCCTCGGAGGCCCGTACAGGTCAGCCACCCCCGGGCGGTTAGGCTGGCTGCCGTGAAGGTCCTCGTCATCGGCGGCGGCGCCCGCGAACACGCCCTGTGCCGCTCTCTCTCCCTCGACCCCGACGTCACCGCTCTGCACTGCGCGCCCGGAAACGCCGGCATCGGCGAGGTCGCCCAGCTGCACCCGGTCGACGCCCTGGACGGCGCAGCCGTGGCGCGGCTCGCCACCGAACTGGCGGCCGAGCTCGTCGTCGTCGGCCCCGAGGCGCCGCTCGTCGCCGGGGTCGCCGACGCCGTACGGGCCGCGGGCATCCCCTGCTTCGGCCCCTCCCGCGAGGCGGCCGAGCTGGAGGGCTCCAAGGCCTTCGCCAAGGACGTGATGGCGGCGGCCGGAGTGCCCACCGCCCGCAGCTATGTCTGTACGACGCCCGAGGAGATCGACGAGGCCCTCGACGCCTTCGGCGCTCCGTACGTCGTCAAGGACGACGGCCTCGCCGCCGGCAAGGGCGTCGTCGTCACCGATGATCTCGCCGCTGCCCGCGAGCACGCGCTGGCCTGCGGACGCGTGGTCATCGAGGAGTTCCTCGACGGCCCCGAGGTCTCCCTCTTCGCCATCACCGACGGCGAGACCGTCCTCCCCCTGACGCCCGCCCAGGACTTCAAGCGCGCACTCGACGGCGACGCGGGCCCCAACACCGGCGGCATGGGCGCGTACTCCCCGCTCCCGTGGGCCGACCCCAAGATGGTCGACGAGGTCATGGCGACCGTCCTCCAGCCCACCGTCGACGAACTGCGCCGCCGCGGCACGCCCTTCTCCGGGCTGCTGTACGCGGGCCTAGCGATCACAAACCGCGGCGTACGGGTCATCGAGTTCAACGCCCGCTTCGGCGACCCGGAGACGCAGGTGGTCCTGGCCCGTCTGCAGACCCCGCTCGCGAGCGTGCTGCTCAACGCCGCCCAGGGCACCCTCGACGTCGAGCCGCCGCTGCGGTGGCGTGATGACGCCGCCGTGACCGTGGTCGTCGCCTCGCACAACTACCCGGACACCCCGCGCACCGGCGACCCGATCGAGGGCCTGGCCGAGGTAGCCGCCAAGGATGCGCCCGATGCGTACGTACTGCATGCCGGGACCAGGCAGGACGGCGACGCGATTTTGAGCGCAGGCGGCCGGGTGCTCTCGGTCACCGCGACCGGAAAAGACCTGACGCAGGCGCGTGAGCGCGCGTACAAGGCCGTGGCCCGGATCCGGCTCGACGGTTCCCAGCACCGTACGGACATCGCGCGCAAGGCAGCCGGGGAGTGAACCCCTAGCGCCCGAGAACCGTCATCACCTTTGACCAAAGCCATTCCATCGAGTGACGGCTGAGCCATCCGGATGACGCCAGTCGGAGCCCCAACTAGGGTGCGGCGCAGGCGTTCCGGCACTTGGCCCACCGGCATTGCGATGTCAGTAGCGGGTGCCACAGTGGGGGAGTGAGCATCACCGTCGCAGGGCAGAGGGGGTGAGGTCCGGTCGTGTCCGGTACCGGTATCGGTGAGTCGATGGGCGCGCAGGCCGCGCGCTCCCGAGCTCTCGCCGTGCTGCGCATCCGCAGCCGGGCGGTGGCCGTGGCGCTGCTGCCCGCGGCTGTGGCCGTCGTGCTCCTCGTCGGCGGTGCCACGGGACGCATGGGCGGCCAGAATTGGGACGCCGCGCGCTGGGCCGTGACGGTCCTCGCGGTGGTCGTGTTGCTGCTCGCCGCGGCGGTCGCGGCCGTGATCGTACGAGCGAGCCCGGCGCTCAGCCCGACCGTCGAGCTCTCGGAGCGGGCGGCCCCCGATCTGTACCGGCTGGTGCGGGACCTGGCCGAGCGCCTCGAGGTGCCCGCGCCGTCCGCGCTGGCGCTCACCCCCGACTGCGACAGCTGGCTCGAGGACCGTTCGCACCCGGCCCATGCGATACGAAGCGGGCGCCCTCGTCGCACCGCCGAGGCGCCCGTGCTGGTGATCGGCTCGCCGTTCCTGTGGTGGATGCGGGTCGCCGAGCTCCGAGCGGTGCTGGCGCCGGTCGTCGCCGGGACCTCTCCCTCCGCGCACCCCGACATAGCCGCGGCCCGCCGTTTCGTACGGGGTCTGGACGCGGCGGTCGCCGTCGCCGCAGACCCCGGCCTGGGGCCAATAGGCAAAGTGGCGCTCGGCTTCGTCGGCGGGATCACCCGGCTGCTGCTGCGCGGCTGCCAGGTGCATGCCGCCGAGATGGAGCGCGGTGTCGCGGCCGCCGCGTCCGAGCGTGCACAGGCTGTGGATTACGGACTGCGGATAGTCGCCCAGGAGCAGGTCGGTCTCGCCTACGCAGGCTGGGACCGGCTGCTGACCCGGGTCGCCCTGCCCGCCTGGAGGATGGGCCGCTGGCCGTCCCGGCTCGACGCGGGCGTCGTCTCCGCGCTGACCGAGCTCTCCCGCCGCGACCGCCTGGCCGAGGGCTTCGCCTCCCGGCTGGGCGAGCGGCCCGCCTGTGACCTGCTGGAAGAGCCCGGTGCGATCGACGAGGCCGCGTCCCTGCTGGCCGCGCGACTCTTTCACGGGGGCCCGGCCGAGGCGGGGCCCGACTGGTCGCCGGTGGCCTGGCAGCAGTACCCGGAAGAGGTCGTCGACCGGAAGTGGCGTACGGAAGCGGCCCGTCTGCACCGGGTCCTCGACGACCTGGGCGTGCCGCCGTCGGCCGGCCCGGACGGCCCGACGCTCGCCCGAGTCATGGACCATCTGTCCGCCCGGGGCCCCGTGAGTGCCCACAGCGGCGGGGCCGCCGGCACCGCCGACAGCGGCGAGGCCGGCGACATCCTGGCGGCCGGGATAAGCGCGGAAGTCGCGCGCGAGGAGGCCGTCCGTGAGGAGGCGGCGCTTCCGCCAGTGCCCAAGAGCCCGGGCGACGCCCTGAGCGGCTGGGGCACGGACCCGCTTCCCCTCTTCCCGTTGCAGCCGCCCCGTACCGGCCGTGAGCTGCTCGCCGACCATGTCACCGCGATGGTCTGCTGCGCCGCCGTCGACACGGCGGGCGCGGCCCCCGGCCTCGACTGGCTCGACGGCCCGGCCCTGCTGATCAACGGCGAACGGCGCGCGGATCTGGGCGCCCGGGTCCTGAGCCTGACCGAGGACGGCGACGCGGCCCCGCTGCGCACCTGGCTGTCCACCCTCGGCGTCCGCCCGGAGAAGCCGGTCCGCCTGGTGTGACCCCGCCCCCCCCCGGCGGACCCAGGGCCACCCCGCACGTCGGAACCCCTGCGTCCCGTTCACGTCAATTCGCGACGAACGGTGACGGAGTGCGTGCGTTATGTGATGTGCTGGAGACCGGCGCTGACAGTCGGCGCATCACAGTTGTTCCGGGGCATCGAGGGAGGGCGCGGCATGGGGGCAGAGCAGATCCGCCGATGGGAATCGGGCGCCCTCGCCCACGCCGTCACAGACCCTTTCGGTCAGGGCCCTCTGCCCTGGCTCCGCGGCAGCGAGTACTACTTCGACGACACCGGCCAGGTCGTGCCCTGGTACGTCGACCCCGCCCTGGCCGGCGGCCGCTCCGGCGGGCCGCGTACCGCCGATGACGTACGCCGTCAGATCAAGGGCTTCACGTCCACCGGCGCCGTCGCCCCCGGCGAGGCGATCGACTTCCACATCACCGTGGACCCGCCCCAGCAGTTCTCGGTCGACATCTACCGCATCGGGCACTACGCCGGCGACGGTGCCGCCAAGATCACCACCAGCCCCCGCCTCTCCGGCATCGTCCAGCCGGCCCCGCTCACTGCCCAGCGCACGGTCTCCTGCCACCACTGGTGGCTCTCCTGGCGGCTGCAGATTCCTTCCTACTGGTCCATCGGTGCCTACGTCGCCGTGCTCACCACCGCCGACGGCTACCGCTCCCACATCCCCTTCACCGTCCGCGACGACCACCCGGCCGACCTTCTGCTGCTCCTCCCGGACATCACCTGGCAGGCGTACAACCTCTACCCGGAGGACGGCCGCACCGGCGCCAGCCTCTATCACGCCTGGGACGAGACGGGCCGCCTGCTCGGCGAGGAGGACGCCGCGACCACGGTCTCCTTCGACCGCCCGTACGCCGGCGCGGGCCTGCCCCTCCACGTCGGCCACGCCTACGACTTCATCCGCTGGGCCGAGCGGTACGGCTACGACCTCGCCTACGCCGACACCCGCGACCTCCACGCCGGCCGCGTCGACCCCACCCGCTACCGCGGACTGGTCTTCCCCGGCCATGACGAGTACTGGTCGGCTCCCATGCGCCGCACCGCGGAACGCGCCCGCGACCACGGCACCTCGCTCGTCTTCCTCTCCGCCAACACCATGTACTGGCAGGTCGAGCTCGGCCCGTCCCCCTCGGGCGTCGACGACCGCCTGCTCACCTGCCGCAAGCGCCGCGGCCCCGGAAAGCCCGCCCTGTGGCGCGAGATCGACCGGGCCGAACAGCAGCTGCTCGGCATTCAGTACGCGGGGAGGGTCCCCGAGCCGCACCCTCTTGTCGTACGGAACGCGGACCACTGGCTCTGGGAGACGACGGGCGCCGCCGAGGGCGACGAACTCCCCGGCCTGGTCGCGGGCGAGGCCGACCGTTACTTCCCGCGTACCACGCTCCCCGAGCACCGGGGACGGATCCTGCTCGCCCACTCCCCTTATCAGGACAGCGACGGCGCCGTGCGCCACCAGGAGACCTCGCTGTACCGCGCACCCTCCGGCGCCCTGGTCTTCGCGTCCGGCACCTTCGCCTGGTCCCCGGCGCTGGACCGGCCCGGCCATGTCGAGACCCGCGTCCAGCGGGCGACCGCCAACCTCCTCGACCGCATCTGCAAACGCGATTAGGGCAGACAGGACCGCCCAGGACCCCCCTGACCAGGCCCGCCCTCCCCGCATACGGGAGAATCGAGGCGATTGGCCCGCCCGTCTCCCACCACCGCCCTACTTGTGCCCCTTCGGGGCGCCCCTTTTGTTCAACCACGGGGAGGAACCGTGTCCGGATTCGTCGAAAAGCCCGAGCCGCTTCAGGTGCCGGGCCTGGTACATCTGCACACCGGCAAGGTGCGCGACCTGTACCAGAACGAGGCGGGCGACCTCGTGATGGTCGCCAGCGACCGCATCTCCGCCTACGACTGGGTGCTGCCCACCGAGATCCCCGACAAGGGCCGGGTCCTCACCCGGCTGTCGCTGTGGTGGTTCGAGCGCCTCGAGGACCTCGTCCCCAACCATGTGATCTCCACCGAGCTGCCCGCCGGCGCGCCCGCCGACTGGGCCGGCCGCACCCTCGTCTGCAAGTCCCTGCGCATGGCCCCGGTCGAATGTGTCGCCCGCGGCTACCTCACCGGCTCGGGTCTTGCCGAGTACAACGAGAGCCGTACCGTCTGCGGGCTCGCGCTGCCCGAGGGTCTCTCCGACGGCTCCGAGCTGCCCGCCCCGATCTTCACGCCCGCCACCAAGGCGGCCGTCGGCGACCACGACGAGAACGTCAGTTACGAGGAAGTGGTCCGCCAGGTCGGCGCCGAGACGGCCGCCCAGCTGCGCCAGACCACCCTCGCCGTTTACAGCCGGGCCCGCGACATTGCCCGCGACCGCGGCATCATCCTGGCGGACACCAAGTTCGAGTTCGGCTACACCGCCGCAGGTGAAGAAGGCGAGCGGCTGGTGATCGCGGACGAGGTACTGACTCCGGACTCCTCGCGTTTTTGGCCCGCCGCGACCTGGGAGCCGGGCCGCGCCCAGCCCTCGTACGACAAGCAGTACGTCCGCGACTGGCTGACCTCGCCCGCCTCCGGCTGGGACCGCAGGAGCGAACAGCCGCCGCCGCCCCTCCCGCAGGAGATCGTCGACGCGACCCGCGCCAAGTACATCGAGGCGTACGAACTGCTGACCGGCACGAGCTGGTCGTAGACACGAAGAAGGCCCCGGTCGTGGTGACCGGGGCCTTCGAGCTGAGCGGACGACCAGGTTCGAACTGGCGACCTCAACCTTGGCAAGGTTGCGCTCTACCAACTGAGCTACGTCCGCATGCGCCGTAGCGCGGACACCACTATACCCAACCTCGCTCCCGTGCGAGACGCACCGCCGCGTGCCGATTCTCGGCCCCAGCTTGGAGGCGGCCGACGAGAGGTAGTTCCGCACGGTCCCCTGGGACGGCGAGGCCAGCTCCGCGATCTCCGAGATCGGTGCCCCGTCCGCCGCCATTCCAGCACCTCCGCCTCGCGGGCGGTCAGCGGCGAGTCCCCCGCGGAGATCGCGTCCGCCGCCAACTCCGGGTCCACATAACGGTTTCCGGCGTGCACGGTACGGATGATCTCCGCCAGCCGCTGGGCGCTGACAGTCTTCGGGACAAAGCCCCGCACGCCCGCGGCCAGCGCTCTCTTCAGGTGTCCGGGCCGTCCGTGGCTGGTCACGATCATCGTCCGGCATTCGGGAAGTTCGGCCCGCAGGGATGTGGCCACGCTCACACCGTCCGGGGCGGGCATCTGAAGATCTAGGACTGCCACGTCGGGCCGGTGCGCCCGCGCCATGGCGAGGGCCTCGGCCTCGGGCACCGAGGCCCACGCCAAGGGGTGGGGGGTT